>JAIRTF010000295.1 GCA_031255075.1 Bifidobacteriaceae bacterium
GGCGAACCGAGCACGTTGAAGAATTCGGCGTTGGCCGCTTTGTAGCCGGCCCAATCCGGTGGCAGATCGTCTTCGTAGAAGATCGCCACCGCCGGGCAGACCGGTTCACAAGCGCCGCAGTCCACGCACTCATCCGGTTGGATATACAGCATCCGGGCGCCTTCATAGATGCAATCCACGGGGCATTCATCCACACAGGCCCGGTCTTTCACATCGACGCACGGTTCGGCAATCACATAGGTCACGGGGCACAAGCCTACTTGGCGCAGCCGTCGCTTGGTCGCCACCCGGATTGGCGCATCATAAGGTTGACAGGTGCCGCAACCGATCTGGATGACTTGGCCGCTGGGCGTGCGGGTAACTATCCGCCGCCGCCTGCCGGAAGGCGGTTACGCCGATTCAGTGGGCGTCCTTGAACAGGCCACCGCGGATGAGGTAGCCGTCCGCCACAAGTCTGGAACCCTGCGGCATATCCCTGCCGCCGAGATCGCCATAGCCCACCTGATCAGACCGGTCGCTCCCCCAACCAAGGTGCCACGCAGCCACCCGGCGGACGGTGCAGCTTGATCGGTTGCCGTTGAGCTTCCCGCCCGCACGGCGCCACTTGGCGGACGATGCTGCTTGGCGAATAGTGCCGCTTGAGTGATTTCGGTTGCGTCTGCTGCCAGCCGGCTGGCAGCCAAGACAACTTGGGCAGCCCTGGGCGGCCAAGCATTCGGGGATTAGTGGATGACCGGTGGCGCGTCAAAGTCCGCTTGGGACTCCGGCATGGCCGGCAACCGGCCGGCGCCATCCGGCGCCGGGATAGCCGCCAGCAACGACTTGGTGTACGGGTGGCCCGGGTTGGACCAGACCTCTTCGGTGGGACCAGATTCGACAATCCGGCCGGACCACATCACCAACAACCGGTCTGCGATCAGGCGCACCACCGAAAGGTCATGGGAAATGAACAACAGCGCCGTCCCCTGGGACACGGCCAGAGTCGACATCAAATAGGCCACCCGGGCTTGAGTTGAAGCATCCAGGGCGCTGATCGGCTCATCGCCGATCAGCACCTGCGGTTGAGCAGCCAGAGCCCGGGCGGTGGCAATCCGTTGGCGCTGCCCACCTGAGAAGCTGCGCGGGTACCGGTTGGCATCAGCGGCGTCCAACCCGACCCGTTCCAACCATTCGGCGGGAGTCTTGGGTTGGTCCGGCAACGACCGGCTGGCGGTCCGGGTGAGGAGCGGCGGCAGGTCTGGATCATCCAACAGGTCCTCCAGCTCAGCCAAGCGGCGGCGTTCACGGTAGGCAGCCAACTTCAACCCATCCATGATTTGGGACCCAACCCGGCGGCGCGGATTCAAAGACGAACCCGGGTCTTGGAAAACCATCTGAATGCCGGTCAACTCAACCGGGCGGCGGCCAATCCCCAACGCTTCAACCGACTCGCCCAAGAACTCCACCTCACCCTCGGTGCGGGGCACAAGGCCGGTCAACACCCGCGCCATGGTCGATTTGCCGCAACCGGATTCGCCGACCAGGCCCACCACTTCGCCTTCGAACAGGTCGAATGAGACGCCGCGAACGGCGTGAACCGGCGGATGGCCAGGGTAGTCAACATGCACGTCGCGGACGGAGATCACGGGCATCGGCTCGGTCACAGTTCCAGCCCTTCCGGTGAAGCCAGTTCCAAGCCGCCATCCGGGAACATCCGGGCCAGATCAGCCCGGGATTCCAGGCCGCCTTTGGCTCCCGGCAGCGAAGCCAACAGTTCCCGGGTGTAGGCGTGAGTCGGAGCAGTGAAGACCTGTTCACGCAGGCCGTTCTCCACGATTTGGCCATGGCGCATAATGGCCACCCGGTCTGCCACGGCGCTCATCACACCCAGGTCGTGAGTGATGAACAGCACCGCCAGACCCAGCGAATCAACCAGCGAACGGATCAGCGTCAGCACGCCGGCCTGGACTGTCACGTCCAAGGCGGTGGTCGGCTCATCGGCAATCAGCACCGCCGGGTCGCAAGCCAAGGCGATGGCGATGGCGATCCGTTGGCGTTGACCTCCGGAAAACTCATGCGGATAGCGGGCCAAGGTGGCCCGGCCGCCCTGCACACCGACCCGATCCAGGGCCTGGACGGCCCGGTCGCGGGCCTCATCTTTGGAAACCTTCAAGTGGTAGCGAACATGATCAGTCAACTGGCTACCCACGGTCAGCTGCGGATGCAGCGAGGTGGACGGATCCTGGAAAACCATGCCAACCTTGGCGCCCCGCACGGCGTTGAGAGCCGAACCGGTCAGCTTCAACAAGTCTTGGCCATCCAGCCAAATGTGCCCCGAAATCTCCGACCGGTTCGGTTCCAAACCAATCACCGTCAAACCGGTGATGGTCTTGCCGGAACCTGATTCGCCGGCCAGGCCTTGGACTTGGCCGCGCTGCACCTCCAGCGACACCCCATCCAGGATTGGCCGTAGGCCATCCTCAGTCCGGATCCCCAAGGACAGGTCCTCAATCCGCAGAACCGCTGTCATGCTTTCTCCGCTCCCGGGTCCAGCGCGTCCCGCAGAGCGTCCCCAATGAAGTTGAAGCTGATCACCACCGTCAAGATGGCCAAGCCTGGGAACACCCCCAACCACCACTGGTTGAGGTGAGTCACGCCCTGGGAGACCATTGAACCCCACTCCGGTGTGGGTGGCTTGGCTCCCAACCCCAGGAAGGACAAACCGGACAGCAACAGCGCCGCCGTGCCAATATCCAAACTGGCCATCACCAGAGTTGGCCCGGTGACGTTGGGCAGGATGTCCACCCGAATCGACTGACCGGCGGAGAAACCCAACAACCGGCCTGAGGCCACGAATTCGTTGCCGCGCAACCCCAACACAATGGACCGCACCACCCTGGCATACTGCGGCCAGGAAACCACCAACGCCGCCAGCACCGCGTTGAACAGCGAAGCCCCCAACGCCGCCGCTGTCACCATGGCCAAGATGACCGTGGGGAAAGCCAACACCAGGTCGGTGAAACGCATGATGGCCTCATCTACCCAACGCCCAAAGAAGCCGGCCACCAAACCCAAGGTGGAGCCCACCAGCATTGACAAGCAGACCAACAGCAGCGCCAAACCGATTGTCACCCGGGCGCCGGCCAGAATACGGGAGAACAGATCCCGGCCCAGTTCATCGGTGCCCAACACGGCCCCGGCCTCTCCCGGCGGCGCCAGCCGCGGTAAGTCTTGGGCCAACGGGTCAAACGGCGCGATCTGCGGCCCCACGGCGCACACCACCAGCCAAGCCAAGGCGATCAGCAACGCCACCGCGCCCAGCGGCTGACGCAACCCTTTGGGCACGGCCCGCCAAATCCGCCTGGTCAGCGAACGGCGGACTGGCACATCGGCTGTCAACTGGGGGCGCGTCATCGGCCAATCCTGACCCTTGGATCAATGAACCCGTAAGCCAGGTCCACCATCAAGTTGATGATCAGGTAGACCACGCCCACCACCAGGCCAACACCCATCACAGCCAGCAGATCCAGCCGCGAAGATGCGTGATAGGCATAGGAACCCAACCCCGGCCAGCCGAAAATCGATTCGACCAGCACTGTGCCGCTGAGCAGCGAACCGAACGCCAAGCCAACAATCGTCAGAATCGGCACGGCCGCGCCGCGCAGCACATAGCGGAAGAACACCGTCCGCCCAGGCAGACCTTTGGCTTTGGCGGCCCGGACGTAGTCCTGGTCCAACACCTCCAAGATGGATGTCCTGGAGAACCGGGTCAGCAAACCAATGGTGTACAACGTCAAGACCAAAGTTGGCAGGACCAAATGGGCGGAGGCGTCCACAAAAGTGCGCCACTCCCCGGCCAGCAACGCGTCCACCGTGTACATGCCGGTGACTTTGGGCGGCGGTG
>JAIRTF010000305.1 GCA_031255075.1 Bifidobacteriaceae bacterium
TCCAGGCGCCGCAGCCGCGCGGCGGCCGCCATCCCGCCGGCCACTCCGCCAACAACCACATAGGTTCGCTCACTCACCCGCCCATCATATACCCCCCTGGGTATACAGGATGACACCACGCCATTACACCCAAGACCAAGAAGCTGGCGCCACCTCACCGACGGCCACAAGCCCTCCCACGACCGCCCAATGGTAAGGTAGAATTGCCTTACCAAAAGGAGGGAATCGTGACCATTCTGACCGTGACCGCCAAGGGTCAAATCACTCTGCGCCAGTCCGTGCTGCGGCACCTGGGAGTAGGGCCAGGAGACAAGCTCGACGTGGAGCTCATGCCGGATGGCCAGGCCATTCTGCGTGGCGCTTCGGAGGGGCGAATCGAAGACGTGTTTGGATTCCTGCCGCACACCGCCCAACGCCAGGTCAGCGTTGAGGACATGAATGCAGCCATCGAGGCCGGTTGGGCCGGCGACCGATGAGGATCACAGCAGACACAAACCTCCTGGTCCGGTCAATAGTGGCCGATGACGCCGGCCAAGCCCGTGCTGCCCAGAAACTCCTGGCAGAAGCCGAATTGGTCGCCATACCGGTGACGGTCTGGTGCGAATTGGTCTGGGTTCTGGGGCGGTCTTACAACCAGCCACGCCAGCAGATTGCTGAGGCGATCCGCCGGCTGCTGGCGGCGGCCACCGTGACAACCGACAAACCTGCCGCCGAAGCCGGCCTGGCGGCCATGGAGCAAGGCGGCGATTTCGCCGACGGCGTGGCCGCCTATCTTGGCCGCAGCTTGGGCGGCCAAGAATTCGTCTCCTTTGACCGCAAAGCCGTCCGAGTCCTGAACGGACTTGGCATCAGCGCGTCCATTCCCAACGCCTGAACAGTCGCCCAAGACTGTCGATGCCGCGCGGCCGCCTTCCCTGACCGGCTCGAGGCCTGAGCTCGTGGAACAGAAGACAGCGCGGGGTCAGGTGAGGTCGGTGCGGAAGGCGGGGCGCGGCATCGGGCGCCGGAGAAGGATTAGTCCATGTAGACGATCGGTTTGATCAGGTCTGGGGCTTTGGAATCCATCAGTTCGAAGGCCTCAGGCAGTTTGTCGAAACCGTGGAAGCGGTGGGAAATCAGGGCCATCGGATCAATCCGCTTGTACTGGATCATGTTGATCAGGCGCTGGACGCGTTTGCCACCGCCGGGGCAGAACGAACCACGGATGTCCTTATCCGCCATGCCGAGACCCCAGTCCAGAGGCGCGATGTGGATCGCGTCATTGACATCAAAGAAGTTGACGTTGGAAATCACACCGTTGGGCCGGGTCATGCGGACGGCGGCGGCAAAGGTGGCGGCATCTCCACCGGCCACAATGACCTTGTGCGCGCCCTTGCCACTGGTGCGGTCCCACACCTGTTGCTCCAACGGGCCATCCTTGTAGCTGATCACCTCGGTGGCGCCATAGGCCACGGCCACCCGGCTGGCGGCCGGGCGGGTACCGACGGCAATGATCTGCGAGGCGCCGCGCAAGGCCGCACCGGCAATCGCCATCAGGCCAACCGGGCCAATACCGATCACCACGACCTTTTCGCCTATGCCGATATCTGCCAGCTCCACACCGTGGAACCCGGTTGACATCATGTCAACTGTCATCAGCGCAGCTTCCGGTGCTACGTCTGGAGGAATGTGGGCCAGGTTTGGATCGGCCTGGTTGACGTGGAAGCATTCGCCCCAGACGCCATCCTTTTGGCCAACAAACTTGAATGAACCCGAAGGGCCGCGGTCGTGAGAGAAAGACCGGAAGTTCTGGATCCCGCGGGATAGCCAGTTGGGGGTGACGCATGGCACGGCCACCAGTTCGCCCGGCTTGAACCGGGTAACTTCGGAGCCGACTTCCTCAACTATGCCGACGGCCTCATGGCCCAGAATCAGATTCTGCTTGGGACCGGAACCGCCATGGGCCACATGGGTGTCAGAAGAGCACGGCGCAACAATGGTTGGGCGCACCAGCGCATCCAACGGCCCAATGGTTGGGCGTTCCTTTTCTAGCCAGCCAACATTGTCAACTGAATGCATTCCAAAACCGCGCACGGCATCTCCTCAGATGGTTTCCAAATCGCGGCGGCCCCCTGGCACCGCGCCAAATCCCGCAGCACCCCGGAAGGGGTACCACTGATCAAGCAATCTATGCCACGTCCAGCGGGCTAACCTAGGACACCCCGCCTACCTCATGGGCGGCCGATGCCGCGGATTCGGCCACCAGCGCACGTCCTGTCAACGTACGGGCGGCGGGCTGTGATCGGCGGCGGGGCCGACCCAAGCCGGTTTGCGGAAATGGTAGAACAGCAGCGGCGGTGAACCGAGCAGTACCACCGCCAACCCAACCAGCCACGGATAGGCCCAAGGCGGGAAAGCCGAATGGCCGGCCGGCGGAACAAAAGCCATGATCAGGGCCGCCAACGAAGCCACAAACCCGGTCCCGGCCACCAACCGAACGGCTTTGACCCGGTAAACCCGCTCAGCCGACGGCTGTTTGCGCCGCAACACCACCACTGAGGCGAACATCAGCAAATACATCACCAGGTAGAGCGCCGCCGCTACATCCACCAGCACAATCAGAGCGTTGGACACATTGGGGGTGAACACAAACAACAGCGCCAACAACGAAACAATCACGCCCTGGACTGCCAGACTGCTCTCCTGAACGCCATGTTCATTGCGCTGTTGCAACCACCGCGGCAGCAGACCGGTGCTGGCCGCCGCCGCCAAACCTTTGGACGGCCCAGCCACCCAGGAGATGACCGAGGCCATGGCTCCCAGGGCAATGGCGCCGGACAACACATAGGTGGCCCAGTCGATGTGCAAATGACCAAAGTAGGCGCCGAACGCCAGGTTGACACCATTGGTGAAACCCAGCTGAGCGTTCGGCACCACCAACGCCACGGCGATGGTCGGCAGCACGGTGACGCCCAGAATCAACCCGAAGGCCACCATCACCGCCTTGGTGTAGCCGCGGCGCGGATCACGCATCTGGTCAGCGTGGACGGCGTTGACCTCCATGCCGCCAAAGGACAGCACGTTGGACACCACCAACACAATCGAGGCGATTCCGGTGAACGGCGGAATCACGTCACCAGCAGCTAATGGAATCTGTGAGGGCAGACCATCAGCCAGCCACAGGCA
>JAIRTF010000313.1 GCA_031255075.1 Bifidobacteriaceae bacterium
ACGCGCATGAACTTGTCCAGCGCCCCGAAGCGGCGCATGTCAACTTGATCCGACATAGCGTGCATCACCGAACCAGCACCCAAGAACAGCCCGGCCTTGAAGAAGCCATGGGTCAGTAGGTGCATGATGGCGAAAATCCCGCCGACCGGGCCAAGCCCTGCTGCCAGCATCATGTACCCGATTTGGGACATGGTCGATGCCGCCAGGGCCTTCTTCATATCATCTTTGGCGCAGCCGACGATGGCGCCGTACAGCAGCGTGATGGCGCCGACTATCAGCACGGCCAGGCGGGCATTGGCTGTGTGTTCGTAGATTGGGCCGGAACGCACCACCAGGTAGACGCCGGCGGTGACCATGGTGGCGGCGTGGATCAGGGCCGAGACTGGCGTGGGGCCAGCCATGGCGTCTCCCAACCAGGATTGGAGCGGGAACTGAGCCGACTTGCCGCAGGCCGCCAGCAACAGCGCCAGGCCAATCAACGTCAAGGTGGCTGGGCTGGCGGCTGAGGCCGCGGCGAAGACACCCTTGAATGACAGGGTGTGGAATTGGCTGAACATGATCATCATGGCGATCAACATGCCAACGTCACCAACGCGGTTGGCGATGAACGCCTTCTTGGCCGCTACCGCGTAGTCCGTGCGATAGTTCCAGAAGCCAATCAGCAGGTAGGAGGCGAGGCCCACGCCTTCCCAGCCAACGAACAGCACCAGGTAGGAATCAGCCATCACCAGCGTCAACATGGCGGCCACGAACAGATTCAGGTAGGCGAAGAAGCGCCGCCGGTCTGGGTCGTGTTCCATGTAGGCAATGGAGTAGATGTGGATCAGCGTGCCCACGAATGTCACCAGCAGCACAAAGGCCATTGATAGCTGGTCGATCTGCAATCCCAGGTCAAGGGTGAAGCTGCCGCCGGCGATCCAGGTGCCTAGCACCACGTCTTGAGCTCGATCATTCACCGGCTGGGCCAGCATGTCGAAGAACACCCAGCAGCCAACCACACAGGCAGCGGCTGAGGCGGCCACGCCTAACAGGTGGCCCCATTTGTCCGCCAAACGGCCGGCCAACAGCAAAATGCCGGCGCTGATCAGCGGGATTGCTATTACCAGCCAAGCGGCGGAAGCTGCCGGCGTTACCTCAGCGGCGGCCAGAACTAGATTCTCGGTCATTGGTCAGTGCCTCATCAGATTCTCGTCGTCAACGCTGACAGTGCGTCGGGTGCGGAACAGGGACACGATGATGGCCAGGCCCACCACCACTTCAGCGGCCGCCACCACCATCACAAAGAAGGCTGCCAGTTGGCCGGTTGGGTCACCCCACATGCGGGCGAAGGCCAAGAACGCCAGGTTGGCGGCGTTCAGCATCAATTCGATCCCCATGAACACGATGATCGCGTTGCGCCTGACCAGCACGGTGGTGGCGCCGATGGTGAACAGAACCGAGGCCAGGATCAAATAGGCGCTGACAGTCATGGCTTCACCTCGCCTTCTCCGGTCTCAGGCTTGCGGCCTTGAGCTTCGGCCTCGGCGGCCAGCTGCTGAGGGGTTTCGCTGACTGCCGGTATATCGCCAGATGGCGGCACGGCATCGGGCCGGCGGGCCGGCGGTACCTCATCCGGCAGCAAGTCTTGGGCAACGCCCTTGAGGCGGTGAACCTGTCCGCGCATTCGCAGCACGGTGGGCACCGAATCCTCGATCACCTGGCCGGCGGCATCCACGGCGGGGATGTCCGCGGCGTTGTGGCGGGCGTAGTTGCCCGGCGCCGGCGGTGGGGTCAACCGCATGCCGTCGCGCAGGCGGATGGCTGCGATCTCGCCCTGGGTGACCCGCTTGGTCAACCGCACCCGGTGGGTCATAATGACCGCGCCCAGCGCGGCGATGATCAACAGACAACCGGTGATCTCCAGTGTGAAGGGATAGTTGGTGAAGAGGATCTCCGCCAGGACCGAAGGATTGGACATCTCCGGGTCTTGAGGGATGCCTTGAACCGGCGGCATGGTCGATTTGAGGACCGCGCCGCTGAGGCAGGCCAGCAGGCCAAGGCCGAACAGCACGCCCAGCGGCCGTTGGCCGCGGATTGTTTCGATGAACGAATCGGAGATGTCCACGCCGACCAGCATCAGCACAAAGACAAACAACATCATGATGGCGCCGGTGTAGACAACTAGTTGCGCCACGCCCAGGAACGGGGCCTGCAAGGCGAAATACAAGAAGCACAGCCCGACCATCACCAGCACAATTGCGCAGGCGGTCACCACCGCGCGCTTGGAGAACAGCAGTGCGAAGGCCGCCAGCACCACAATGGCGCCGACGGTCCAGAACAGGATCTGCTCTGGAACGGACATCACCAGGCTCGGGTCGGTGGCGGCCAGAGTAGTCATTGCGCTCACCTCACAGCTCCTCTCTCGGCGCTGCTCAGGGAAGGATCTTCGGGGCGGTTGGCCCGCACCCATTCGACCTGTTCAGGACTGGGGCCTTGAACGTTTCCGGAGTAGTAGTCAGCGGTGGTGGCATCTGGCCGCATTGGATGCGGCGCTGCCAGCATGCCTTCTGTCATGGGGGCCAGCAGCTGATCCTTGGTGTAGATCATCTGCTCCCGGTTGGGCGCCGCCAGTTCATAGTTGGTGGTCATGGTCAGCGCCCGGGTGGGGCAGGCCTCAATGCACATTCCGCAGAAGACACACCGCAAGTAGTTGATTTGGTAGACCCGCCCGTAGCGGTCACCCGCCGAATACTGGGCTTGCGGAGTGTTGGCACCGGCTTCGACAAAGATGGCGTCAGCTGGACAGGCCCAGGCGCACAGTTCGCAGCCAACGCACTTCTCCAGACCATCTGGGTAGCGGTTGAGCTGATGGCGCCCGTGGTAACGAGGGAACGGTGGTGGGAACTTGCCGCGGAACGGGTACTGTTCGGTGACCGGCTTCTCAAAGAAGGTCCGCAAGGTGACGCCGAAGCCCGCCCACGGGGCCAGCCCAACGCCGACGAAGCCCTTCTCCTTCCGGTCTGCGACCAGCGGCTTGTGTTTCTTGCTCACGCTTCCTCCTCGCTTGCGGCCACTACCGGCAAGGTGACGGTGTCAACTGGCACCGTGATGGCCTGGCCGGCGGACCGAGGTGACGGGGGTAACACTTGCCCGGGCAATGGCGGCACAGGGAAACCGTCTGCGAACGGGTCAATGACCACATCCTCGGTGGCTGTGGGCTCTTCCTTAGGCTCTTTGATGGGCCAGTACCAGATGATCAAGAAGGCCACC
>JAIRTF010000104.1 GCA_031255075.1 Bifidobacteriaceae bacterium
CCGAGCGGAGCTGTTCGACCAGCTCAAACCCCCGCTTCAGCCGGGCTGGGAACTGATCCGTCAGTGCCACGATTTGGCAGCCGCCTGGAAAGCTTTCCAAGCCCGGTCCCGGCGGGCGCGTTCACGGACAACGGTGTCCACGTAGAAACGCAAGCGCGCGGCATCGTCCTGGTTGTCTTTCAAAGCCACGCCCAACAATCCGCGGGCCATACCGCCGGGGGTGACGGCGCCATCGCCCAAATAGCGGGCTTCCAGGGCAGCGGACAACGCCACGTTGACGGCCTCCGCGGTGGACATGACCGCTTCGGGGCGTTTGATCACCGTGCCCTCCACGGTGGTGCCAGAACGCAGATCGCGGAAAGCTGTGACCAACAAATCCAACACATCGCGGTCCAGGCGAACGCGTTCGCGTTCTGGCCCAAGTTCAGCTGCGACCTGACGTTCCACCAGGTCCACTTCGAATTGTTTGTCAGCTATGGGGTGGACGGTTTCGAAGTTGAAGCGGCGTTTGAGTGCCGCAGACATTTCGTTGACACCGCGGTCGCGCAGGTTGGCGGTGGCTATCACGTTGAAGCCGGGCCGGGCTGCCACCCGCGCGTCGGAGCCGAATTCGGGGACCATCAGTTGTTTTTCCGAAAGGATCGAAACCATGGTGTCTTGGATTTCCGGGGCTGCCCGGGTAATCTCCTCGAAGCGAGCCACGGCCCCCAATCGCATCGCTTGGTAGATCGGTGACGGCACCAAGGCCCGTTCGGTGGGGCCCTCAGCTAACAGCAGGGCATAGTTCCAGGAGTACCGGATGTGGTCCTCGGTGGTGCCGGCCGTGCCCTGAATGGTCAGGTTGGAGTTGCCACAGATGGCGGCAGCCAACAGCTCAGACAGCATTGATTTGGCGGTGCCCGGTTGCCCCACCAGCATCAACCCTTGGCGGCCCATCAGGGTCACAATGGCGCGGTCCACCAGCGGATCATCACCGTAGAACTTACGCTCCACATCCCAGTTGGCATTGCCAATCACAAAGTCCCGCACCGAACGGGCCGCCAAGCGCCAGCCGGGTGGCGCGTCGAGGTGTTCTTCGCGGTCGCGTTTCGCCAGGCGGGCCAGTTCTTCGGCATATTTGATTTCCGCTGGCTGGCGGACGGTCTGGTCGTTTTGCTGTTCCTCAGAAGACACTGATTGACTCCCATTCTGGGTCGAAGCTGCCCGCCTCGGCCACCTTTACATAGTCGGCATAGGTTTCGGCCAACAGCACTGGTGCCACCTGCGCCAACGGCATTTCCATGTGGTCTGCGTCGGTAAAGACCAGGTCCGTAACAGCGGCCGGAATCTTCTCTTCGGGAACGTAGGCGCCAGTGAATTTGATGATTGCCCGCACCCCGGAATCCGGGAATTCTTTGACGTACTGGTCGTAGACGGGGCCGTCCACCATCTCGCCGCGTACATAGCCACGTTTGGTGGACTCGTTTCTGATGATGAAGCTGTCACTGACCCAGCCTTTGTGATCGTCTACGGACACAGCCCCCTCCACAAACTTGGGGAGCTCTGCACCGAACTGCTCAAACAACACCTTCACGCCGTAATCCGCCAGGTGCGCCGTCCATGCTGCGGTTTCCTCCGCCGTGCAGGTCACCTGGTGAGCCAGCGTAATCTGGGCCTGCGGGTCTAGCTCCAACGCGTCATCGTTCGCGTCCAACAGTTCACCTTCCGCGGTGGGCCGGAAAAGCACCCGGTGGCCGATGCCGCTCCCCGCCGCCCCTTCGCCGGCGCCACTTTCCGTGGGGTTCACCGCCGCCCACACCAAGGTGGCCGCCAGGTGTCGCATGATTGGATGCTCCAGGAATGCCTCCCGCCAGGTGCCTTCATCCCAACTGCGGCTGACGCACATCGCGTCATAAAGGCGGTCGGCTTGGAGTTTGGCGATGGCGGCCAACTCTTTCTTGGACCGCGTCAGCTGGGCTTTTGCCTCCTTGGCTGCTTCCGGGTCATCGCTTTGGGCCGGCTTCGGCAGGGCCTTGATCACCTGTCCGGATGGGCTGCGCAATTCAATGCCGAAGGCGCCGGTCTTGGGAGACCGGTTGATCCGGCCGGTGAACAACCGTGGGCCGAAGCTCAACTCCAGCAGGCCCGCCTCATCAAAGCCGGCGGTTGGGATGGTGCGGTCCGCCAGTTCGGTGCTGGTCCAACCGCGCCGTTCAGCAATGGTCTCGACCAGTTCCTTGGCCTTGTCCCGAACTGAGACCTGACGATGCTTACGGGCTATCTGCAGCACAAACTGCAGCGCCGCCGGTTCCGGGTTGGTGGCGGCCGCCGTCACCAACGCCTCCACCTGGGCCCGCCGGGAGCCATGCTGTTTGACGAACCGTTGGCAGGCTTCCAGCACATGGGTTCCGGAAGCACCAGATGCCAAAGCCAGTAGGCCTTTCGAATCGATCGCGGATCCCAAATAGGTGCGGCCGAATTGGCTGCGAAGCTCTTCAAACACCTGCTCGCGGGTGAGTGCTCCCCGAGGGGCCCAATAGGGATCATTGGGTAACTGTTTGGAGATCTTCTGGTACTCGTCATAGCGAGCGTCAACCTCCTGTTGGGCGTATTGCCGGGCTTCGGCGTCGCTCTTTTGGCGCGTGTCCCAGGCGATCCAAGCGTCAAGCGCGAATCTCCCCAACGCTTGCCGGCTGGGTTCGTCCAGCAAAGACACATAGATCGGGATCAGACCAACACCAGCTGGGTCTTTCAAACGGGCTGCCAACTCCACCAGCCACTTGACCACGGCAGGCTCGACTGGTGAACCGCCCTCCCAACGGCAGGCCGGCAAGGTGTCCAGGTTGAGCCAGCTAATTGAGGATGGCGGAGCCTTGGTTGAGGCCTTCTTGGCGGCCGCACCCAAAGCCTCAGGCGTCAGCAAGTCCCGGACGTTGTCTCCCAAAGAGCCCAGGGCAGAGATTATGGCGGCCTGAGCCATTTCGGCTCGCTCCTTGGCCAACGCTTTGCGGAGCGGTTCAGCAGCCGCTTGGTCACCAATCTTGCCCAACCAAGTTGCCGCGACCGCCCTGGTTGCGGCCTGTTTGGAACCCAAGGCATCAAGCGCCAAGCTGAGGCAGCCAGGATGGCCGGCCAACAGGGCTTGAGCTTCAGCCCGGCCGGTCTTGGCCTCCCTAGTTGCCATACGACCCAACAACGGCAACAGCGCCGGGTGGATGGAAGGGAACATCCGCATGATGCGGAACGCCAGCCGCAGGTCGTAGGGATCCCGGCGATCCATGGCCCCCAGCAACGCTTCTTCCAGCCACTGCGGGTGCTCCGCGAAGAACGGCCAAATGCATTCCGGTTTGCGTTTTCTCATCCAGTCATAACGCGTGGCGTAATACCTCACCGCTTCAACCGGGTCTTCCACCCCGGCCCGCCTCCAAGCGGCTTCCATGCTGCGGAGGTCGCAATAGCTGACCCGGCCACGAACCAACAACTCGTATGCCGGCATAACCGTGCCGGATTCGGTGTGCTTGGTGGCGAACCTGAGTTGATAGACCAAGGGCCAGTCCGCCATCGCCCGGGCCAGGACGGACTTATCCACCCCAGCAGGCAGGCGCGGCTCAGTCATGGAAGTGCTGTTCAGCCAGTTGACCACGGCGACCATATCGCCACGGCCAGCTCGAGCGGCCTCGCTGGCCCGGCGGCGCAGCCTCAAATCGTCGCGGCCGTCTGCAATGGCTGCTTGGAGCCAGGCGACGTGATTGGACACCGCTGCTGTGAGCTGGTCCACGGCATCGTCCCCCAGGGGAGTGAGGTCCAACGGAGGCACCGGTGGAACGGCCAGATCAACGTCTTCCAGGTCCTCGACGGCTTGGGCAGTCTGGGTCGCAGCGGCGATAGCCTCCATGCGGCGCCGGTGTTCTTGAGGGCTCTCACCCTCGGCCGGTGGCCGCTGCGACTCTGCCGCCAGGGCTGCCCGGGAAGCGGCGCTGTGGTGAGTCAAGAAGGTGACCGTCTCACCTAGGCGGGCAGGCGAACCGTGGCGCAGCGCCTGGATAGCGGCGGCCACAGCCCGGTCCTCTGGCAGCGCCGACAAAGCCACGAAAGCCGCTTGGCGCACCAATTTGCTGGAGGCTGTAGCCCAGGCAGGTAAACCGCCTTCCACACAAACCGTCAGGTTCGGGAAAGCCGCCAACCACCGGATAGCGTTGGCGCGGTCCTCAGCCGGCAGATCATCCAACCACCCGGGAATCTGGCTGGCCTGGGAGTACAAGAACTCAAACAGTGCTCTGACCGGCGGCCGGTCGCTTATCCTGTGCCAACCTTCGGCCATGGAGGTGCTGTAAGCGGCCTGGCTTGAATAGCTCTTCAGGAATGCCACCGCGATTATCTGCGGCACCAGGGCCGGGTCTTCTTCGCCGGCGGCCAGGATCTGAGCCAACTGGGCTGGCTCTGAATGGTCCTCAGACCAGTCCCCGTCGCGGCTCCAGCGCCAACGGCGCCGCATGTCTTGGAGCACTCTGAACCATTCCGGCACGTAGGCCGGCCAGCCCGTCCCAACATAGGAGCCCGCACTCACGGTCATCGCCACCTGGCCCAGGCGCACCCACTGCTCGGGGCTCAGCTCGACCGGTTTCTTCAGACCCTTGGGCGCATAGCCTGTCACCCGCCCGTAAAGTAGCTGACGCGACAGGTTGTTCGCTTCCTTGGGGGTGAGCCTTCCCAGTCCGGCCGGGTCGTTGCCATCAGCTATGTAGCGGATGACCCATTCCCTCACGTGCTTGTGCTCTTTGTCCAGGGCGCCAAATAGCTCCGTCAGTACCTTGGGGGACTTGGAACCAAACAGGCCCTTACCTATCAAACCGGGTAGCGGCATCGGTATCTCCTCGCTTGGGGTCAGCGAAACCGGGCCAAAGCGGCCCACCGGCCATTCTAGCTACCACCCACCTGAACCAACAGATCGGTCCAGACTGCCGTGACAGGCGCCCGCAGACCCAATGCAGGTCGCTCGCATTCAGCAGGATGTGAGCGATTCCCATTCCGGGTCAAACCTGCCCGGCTCCGCCAGATGGAGGTAGTCGCCATAGGCTTCCGCCAGCAGCACCGGCGGAACCTGCGCCAAAGGCAGCGGCAGGTAATCCATAGTCCCGAAGGCCAAGGTGGTGACCGCGGCGGGCCTTAGCTCCTCCGGAATCAGAGCGCCGGTAAATCCGATCCATGCGCGCACTCCCAGACTGGGGAACTCCTTGACCCAGTCCATATAGAACGGTCCATCGATCATGGCGCCGCGGCCATACCCGCGTTTGGTGGCGCGGTTCTTGATGGTGAACGTGTCACTCGCCCAGCCGCAGTGGTCTGCGATCTCCATAGCACCCTCTGCGAACTCGGGTGGCTTGCTGTTGAACTGGTCAAACAGCATTGCCACGCCATAGTCCGCCAGATGCGCGCGCCAGCGTTGGGCTTCTTCGGCACCGCAGGTAACAGCGTGGGCCAACCTCACCTGGGCGTTTGGGTCCAAGTCGCAGGCGTCATCGTTCGCGTTCAACAGCTCGCCTTCCGCAGTTGGCCGGAACATCACCCGGCGGCCGATGCCGCTCCCCGCGTCGCCGTAGTCAGCCGCGCCTTGCGCCACCCACACCAGTGAGGCGCCCAGGTGCCGCATCAGTGGATGATCCAAGAACACTTCCCGCCAGGCGTGGGCCTCCCAACCGCGCTGGGAGCACATCGCGTCGTAGAGGCGCTCAGACTGCACCCTGACAATGGCCGCCAGTTCCTTCTTGGACCGCGTGAACTGCGCCTTCGCCTCTTTGGCCGCCTCGGCGTCATCGGCCTTGGCGGCCTTCGGTAACGCCTTGACTAGGTTGCCGCTCGGGCCACGCAGTTCAATGCCGAAGACCCCTGTCTGAGCCATGCGGCTGATCCGGCCAGTAAAGACCCGTGAACCATAGTCCAGTTCCAGCAGGCCGGCCTCGTCGAAGCCGGCTGTTGGGATGGTCCTGTCGGCCAATTCGTCGGTGGTCCAGCCGCGCTGTTCGGCTAACGCCTCCACCAGTTGGGCGGCCTTGTCCCTGACCGTGGCCTGGCGGTGGCGGCGGGCTATCTGGAGCACAAACTGAAGGGCGCCCGGTTCTGGATTGGCAGCGGCGGCGATCACCAAAGCCTCCACCTGTGCCCGGCGGCCGGTGTGCTGCCTTATGTATCGCTGGCAGGTTTCCAGCACATAGGTCCCTTCGGCGCCTGAGGCCAAAGCCAGCAAGCCCTTGGAATCAATGGCGGAGCCCACGTAGGCGGCGTGACATTCGCGGTAGAGCTCATCGAACACTTGGTCGCGAGTGAGGGCACCTTTGGCCTGGTAGTCAGGGTATTCGGGGTACTCCCGGTACTTGCGCTGGTATTCGTCATAGAGCGAGTCCACCTGGCTCTGGGCGTATTCGCGACACTCCGAGTCTGGCGGCTTGCGCGTGTCCCAGGCGATCCAGGAATCCAGCGCGAATCTGCCCAGGGCGTGCTGGCTGGGCTTGTCCAGAAGGGAAACGTAGATGGGGATCAGACCCAGACCGGCGGGATCCTTCAAGCGGGTTGCAAGCACCACGAACCACTTGATCACGGCGGGTTCGACTGGCTCTCCGCTAGCCCAGCGGCAGGCCGGCAGTGTTTCCAGATTCAGCCAACTGATCGACGTGGGCGGCTTCTTGGTCAACGCCTTCTTGGCGGCTGTCGCAAGTGCTTCGGGTGTTAGCAGTTCTGTGACATCTTCGCCGAGCACGATCAAGGCCGAGATGATGGCGGCTTGAACCAGTTCTGATCTTTCATTGGCGAGCTTCTTGCGCAGCGGTTCAGCGGCAGCTGGGTCACCTATCTTTCCCACCCAAGCGGCAGCCGCCGCTCGGGTTGCACCGTCGCTGGCGCCCATCACATCGAGTGCCAAGCTGAGGCAACCGGGGTGTTTGGCCAGCAAAGCTTGTGCCTCGGCTCGACCGGTCTTGGCTTTGCGAGTCGCTAGGCGTGCTACGACTGGTACGAGCTCCGGCGGAAGTGCGGGGAACAGATTCACAATCTGGAACAAGTCGGCCAAGACTTGGGGATCAGGCCGATTGGCCGCTCCGGCCAAGATTCTCCCGACCAACTCGGAATGCTCGGCGAAGAGCGGCCAAGTGTTCTCAGCGCTCCTGCTACTTATGCCGCCAGGACCGAGCGCCAAAGAGATCACATCTTCGACTGCGTCCGCCACGCCGGCGCGGCGCCAAGCCGCCTCCAACGTGCGCAGATCACAGCGGCTGGCCTCGCCTCTCATCAGCAAATGAGGGGCGGCGTCCGTGCCCAGCACCGTTGATTCTGTAGCGAACTTCGCCTGCACGGCCAGCGGCCAAGCCGCCAGAACTGGTGCTATCGCCCGGGCGACTCCGGCAGGCAGTTTGGGCCGGTAGCTTGAAGCTCCATTCAGCCATTCGCACAATGCGACCAGGTCCTGGCGTGTCACCTTGGCAGCTTCGGCAGCCTCATGCCTTGCGTACCAAGGAGGATCAGCAGTCTCCGCAGCCGCCTGTAACCGTGCTGCGTAGGCCGTGACGGCGGCGCTCAGGCGATCTGCGGCATCGGCCCCCAAAGGGGTTAAGTCCAGTGGAGGCGCCGGCGGGATAGTCAGCTCAACTTCTTGGAGGTCTTCAACTACGCGAACGGTCTGCGCGGCGCTGGAGACGATCTCCACCCATTTGGTGACTTCAGCGGCGCTGAGCTGTTCCACCGGCGGATCGGCCAGGGCGTGTGCCAAAGCTGTCCGAACAGCCGAGTCTTGACGACCCAGGTAGGCGACCAGCTCTCTGATGCGATCCGGTGTTCCTTGACGCAGCCCCTGGACTGCTACCTCAATCGCCTGATCTGCGGGCAGGCGGCCGATGGTCGCGATGGCCGCTTCGCGAACCGCTTTGTTGGGTGCGACAGTCCATTTAGGAATGTGGCCCTGGAGGCAGAACAGAACGTCTGGGAAGCAGGCTAGCCATCGGATGGCGTTGCCATGATCATTAGCCTTCAGGTCTCCCAACCATTCGGGCAGGCGTTCCGCGTTGGCCCGCAGAAGCTTGAACATCGCTTCGACGCAGGGGCGTCTGCGCAACATCTCCCAGGGAGCCGTCGGAGCCGTCCAGAACGTCATCTCACCCGCATGGCTCTTCACGAAGCTCACCGCAATGATCCGTGGTGCTAGGACAGGATCGGCGCCTCCAGCTTCCAAGACCTTGGTCAGGTGGCCCGGATCCCAATGGTCCATGGACCAAGCCTGTCCCTCGGACCAGCGCCAATCGCTTCTGAGGTACTGCAGCGTCCAAAACCACTCTGGGATACTTGGCGGCCAACCCACGTCGTTGCGCAGAACCACACCCGCGATCACAGCCACCTGGCCTAGACGCATCCACTGCACCGGCTCAAGGCGGATGGGCCTCCAAAGGGGCCTGGCTTCGGAGTCATCTGAACCGCCATACACCAGAGCGTGGTACAACTTGTCGGCCTGGACAGTGGTTATCAGAGCTAGATCGGACGGCGCGGTGCCGTTGGCTATGTAGCCGATGATGAAGTCCCTTAGAGTCTGGTCTTCGCTATTCAAGCTGGCAAACAGCTCCTTGAGCACTTTCGGAGCCTTGGAGACCAGCTTTCCTTTGCGCCTTGAGCCCGGTAACGGCAGCGGCATCGGTCTCTCCTCGCTTGGGGGTAGCGCGAAACTGGACCAAGGCGGTCCACCGGCCATTCTAGCTATCGTCCTCTTCCTCCGGTCAGCTGTGCGGCGGCCGCCAGACCTGACCGACGGGTCCCTTGCCTAGGGTTTGCGGACACTTGGACCAAGAGGTCTGGCCAGGTAGAC
>JAIRTF010000321.1 GCA_031255075.1 Bifidobacteriaceae bacterium
CCAACTAGGGCGTATAGGGCTCAACTAGGCCCACGCCGCACCCTGGAGATCCACAGCAGCAGCCCAACGGCCACCAGCATGGCGCCGCTGCCCAGCGGGATGAACCGGGCGCCCAGTGCGGCGGCGTTGACGCCCCAGGTGACGTACACCGGCAGATCGTCCACAGTTGTGCTCGGGTCGCTGGGGGAGCCCGAAGAGGGGACCGCGTAGCAGTAGAGGAAGAAGTCGCGGGGTGGGTCAACGGAGTAACGCAGCCGCAGTCCAGCGGCGTCCTGTTGACCTTCGTACCGGAAGGCATCGTACAGGTGGCCCTCGGTAGAGGGTCCCTGGGCGACGCAGGCGATGGGCGATTCGACAGGCGACCAGATTCGGAACTCCCGGTTGTGGTCGTTGTCAATCCTGGTCCACCACTCGGCTGGCACGTCAGCGGGGTCGGTTGTAATCATGCGGTAGACGTTGTCGAGTTTCATGCCGGGCGCGTGGCGGGGGTCGAATCCAACGCCGGTCACCCAGATCACCACACCGGCCGCCATGCTCAGCAGTCCAACCACGGTCATCGCCACGCCAAGCCACACGGGGGCGCGCCGGGCCTTCTCCGGCGGCGCAGCGCTCACTTGATTGTTGGACATGTCAGGCTCCCTTGGCCGATCTCAACAATGGACAATTCGATTCTGGCATCAGTTGCGCCTAAGCGGTCTGCTGGGCGCAGACAATTCGCGGCCGGTAGGCTGGCGGGCATGCCCCAGAACCCCGATCCTCCTCCCGGCCAGCGCAAAATCCTGGCGATTCTGGGACATCCCAACGAAGGCAGCTTCAACCAGGCGATCTTTGATGCCTATGTTCGCGCCCTGGATGGGGCGCCCTGTGAAGTTGAAACGCTGGAACTGGGGAAGGCGGATTTCGATCCGGTCCTGCGGTTTGGCTATTCAAAGCGCATGGCTGAGGACCCGTTTGTGACCCGGTCCCAAGAGTTGATTACCTGGGCAGATCACCTGGTGGTGGTGTTCCCGGTGTGGTGGTCGCAAATGCCGGCGCTGTTGAAGGGCTGGTTTGACCGGGTGTTCACCCCGGGGTTCGCCTACAACATGAACGGTTTCCGATCCGTCAAACACTTGGCTGGGCGTACGGCGACGGTGGTCACCACCGCCCAGGCGCCGGCCTGGTGGCTGGGCGTCAGCGGCAACTCGTTGCACCGGTTGACCAAGAAGCAAATTTTTGGGCTATGTGGCATCAAAGTGACCGGGCGCCTCAGCTACGGCATGGCACATTCCAAGAGGGACACCGAAGAACGCCGCGCCGTGTTCCTGGAGAAGGTCCGCACCGCCGCCCGCCGCGATTGCGGACGCCACTGACCTGGCCGTTCACCCGGACAGCACAGCCCGCAGCCGCCCGGCCGCTTGGTCCGCGAGAGGTGCCCGATGTCGCTCGGTGGCGCGCCAACCGACGGCCAGATCGCTGCCCGCTCGCCCGGGTTGCCGGTCAGTTCCGGCGGTTCAGGCGAGGGCCAGTGGCGAAACCGCAATGGTGAACTGGGCAGCGTAGTACAGCACCAACACCGTGGCGGTGTGAGCTGGTTTGGCTTTGACCGGCCGGTACAACTCGAAGCACAGCACTATGTCTGATGCCAGGAACAAGGTGCCGCCGGCGGCAATGACCAGGGCGGCGGAACCGCCTGTGGTCAAGCAGCAAGCCCAGGCGATGGTCGCCATCGAAGCCAAAATGAACCCGTAAACCGCAGATGGCAGCATCAACGACCCGAATTCCAGACCCAACCAGCGGCGTCCGCCCAGGCTCAAACTAGCCGCGAAAATGGCTGCCACCAGCAAGCCTCCGGCCAGCGCCCACCAAGGCGGCCGCCAATACCAAATCAGTGCGGAGATGTAGAGAATGTGCCCCAAAGCAAACGAAGCGATTCCCGCGACCATGTAGGTTGGCGGCGCGGCGCTGGCCGGCTCCTTGCCGGACGTTTTGGTGGAAGGCTGCGCCCCGGCATCGGGCATCAAACCGTTTAGGTCCAGGCCTATGTCGCCCAACAGGCCGCACACCAAACCCCCGAGTATCAGCAACGCAAAGCACAACACTCCGGGCGCTCCGGCACCCTTAGCGGCCGCGTCCAGGGTGGCCATATAGGCGGCCGCAGCCCCAGTCAGCACAAATACAAGCCCGGAAGCGGCTTTGCCGATCAATGCACTGGGCGAAGGTCCTTTGACGGCACGCGAAATGTAGACAATCACCACAATGGCGCCTAGGGCCCCCAACAGACCCAACAACATGTGTCCTCCTCGGTGTCCCGCACAAGCGGGGGTCAGGTAGCCCCCGCCGCCGCGTGAACCGCTGCGATCAGGGGCGACAGATCTCTCTTACGACTATACGGCCGGAAAAACGGTGCCTTCCGGGCCCCTAGAACAGCGGACAGTTTGGTCCCAGAGACGGCTGGGACCTTGGGTGAAGAGACATGGTTACCGGCGGATAGGGTGGAACGATGTCGGCACGCGAGGGGGCGCCCTCATCAGTAGATCCAGAACCGGTTGGAAAGTGGGACCGGCGCAACAAATGGGCCTTTTCAGTAGGCACCTTGGGTCGGGATATGGTCTATGCGCTGGTCTCGATGTACCTGGTCTATTACCTGACCGAGGCGCTGAATCTACCTGACGCGACCCTAGCGTGGGTGGCCACGCTGATCCTGTTGGCCCGGTTGTTCGACGCGGTGATGGACATCGTGGTGGGGTCCGTGGTGGACAACACACGAACCCGTTGGGGTCATTTCAAACCGTGGATCCTGGGCGGCATCATTGCCTCGACCGTTTTGACGGTGCTGATGTTCACCAATCTGCAGCTCAAGGGAACCGCCTTTGTGGTGGTGTTCTCTGTGATCTACCTGCTGTGGGGGCTCAGCTGGACCGCCAGCGACGTTCCCTACTGGTCCATGATGCCCACCCTCACCTTGGACCAGCGCAAACGGGAGCAGATCGGGTCCCTGGCCAAAGTCTTCGCCACCCTTGGGCTGTTCACAGTGGTGGTGGCTATCATCCCGGTCACCAAGGGTTTGACCCCTGTCTTTGGTGAGACTGGCGCCTGGACGGCCTTCGCTGTTGGCGTCTGCGTAATGCTGTTGCTGAGCCAATCGATCACCCTGGCCTGTGTCAAAGAACCGAACCTGGTGGTGGAACAAGACCGTGTCACGGTCCGCCAGATAGCCCAAGCAGTCATCAAGAACGACCAGTTGTTGTGGACCGCCATCTCCATGACCCTGTTCATGACCGGCTACACCACCACGGCTACCTTTGGCACCTACTACTTCAAGTACATCTTTGAAGATGAGAACATGTACGCGCCGTTCGGCGCGGTGCTAGGGGCGGCGCAGATTGCCGGCTTCTTGGTGTTCCCGTTGATTCGCCGCCGGTTGAAGCGGCAAGTCATTTACACGCTGGCCACCGGTCTGGTGGCAGTGGGGTACGTGGTGTTCTTCTTCGCCCCAGCCAACATCTTTGTGGTGGGCATTGCCGCGCTGCTGCTGTTTGTGGGTGTGGCCTTCATCATGTTGTTGATGTTGGTGTTCATCGCGGACACCGTTGACTATGGCCATTGGAAGCTGGGCAAACGCCGCACGGCCATCACCTTTGCGTTGCAGCCGTTCATCTATAAGGTCTCAGCGGCCCTGGCCGCTCAGATCGCGTCCATCACGCTGATTGTGACCGGCATCAACTCAGCCGCCTCCCCAGCCGATGTCACCTCCGGCGGCCGCCTTGGCCTGAAGGTCGCCATGATGTTGCTGCCGCTGGTGTTCACGGTGGTTGGATACCTGATCTACCGCGCCAAGTACCGGATCGATGAATCCTTCCACGCCCAAATCCTGGCTGACCTAACCGCCCGCGGCCAACTAATAGACCGCCCCGACCAATAACCCAACCACTCCGCCGGGGAGCTCTGACTATGGCTCTTGGTCGGCGTCCTTGGAAGAGCC
>JAIRTF010000052.1 GCA_031255075.1 Bifidobacteriaceae bacterium
CGGCTGTGGCTCAACGACGCCACCACCCAGGTGTTGGCCAACGGTTTGGCCCTCCTCGGGGTCAGCGCCCCGGAAAGGATGTAACCACCATGACTAGCCATGAGGCCGGCGCCCTACACGCCGCCGCCACCCCCGTTTGGCTGGAGGTGCCTGAAGACGTCAACGCCCTGCTTCAGCCGTTGTGGCCCGCTACCGCCTACAAGGCGGACGATGGTGTGCTGCAGATTGGCGGCCTGAGCGTCACCGAGATCGCCCAACAGGTGGGCACACCAACCTATGTGGTGGATGAAGCTGATTTCCGGGGCCGGGCGCTGGAATTTGCCACCCAGTTTGACCGCGCCTTCGCGCCGTTGGGCGGCGCCACTGTCCACTACGCCTCGAAGGCGCTGCTGAGCGTTGGGATAGCCCAATGGCTGGTGGAGGACGGCCTGTCGGTTGACGTCTGTTCGGGTGGCGAACTGGACATGGTGCTGCGGGCCGGTATGGACCCGTCCAAGATCACCTTCCACGGCTCCAACAAATCAGCGGCGGAGTTGACTGCCGCCCTGGAGGCGGGGGTTGGTCGGATTGGTGTGGATTCGTTGCCGGAAATTGAACTGGTCTCGCGCATCGCCCAGTCTTTGGGTGTCACTGCGCCGGTGATGTTGCGGCTGTCGATTGGCATTGAGGCCCACACCCATGAGTTCATCGCCACCTCCCATGAGGACCAGAAGTTTGGTCTGTCGGTGGCAGATGGGGACGCCATGAAAGGTGTTGCCCAGGCCCTGGCCGCTCCCGGCGTGGAGCTGTTGGGGGTTCATTCGCACATCGGCTCGCAAATCTTCGACGCCCGGGCCTTCCGGGAGGCCATCTACCGGCTGGTCTCGGTGACTGCCCAGGTTGAGCAGGAACACCAGGTCAAACTGCCGGAACTGGGCCTTGGCGGCGGCTTTGGCGTGCCCTACACCACCGGACATGACCCGTTGCCGGTGGCAGACATGGCTGACCGGATGGCGGCGGCGGTTGAACGCGAATGCCGGGCCAGCGGCATCGACGTGCCGCATGTGACAGTTGAACCGGGACGGGCTATTGCCGGGCCGGCCGGGATCACCCTGTATACGGTCGGCACCATCAAACCGATTGCCCTGGGCGGCGGGTTCACCCGCCTGTATGTGTCAGTCGATGGCGGCATGAGCGACAACATTCGGACGGCCCTCTACGGGGCCGAATATTCGGCCACGCTGGCCTCACGGCGTTCTGCGGCGGAGCCGAGACTGTCCCGAGTGGTTGGCAAGCACTGCGAATCTGGTGACATTGTGGTCAAGGACGAATATCTGCCGGCGGACATCGCCATTGGTGATCTGCTGGCGGTGCCTGTCACGGGCGCCTACTGCCACACCATGGCCTCGAACTACAACGCCGCCCTGCGCCCACCAATCGTGGCCGTCAAAGACGGCCTGTTGAATGTGCTGCTGCGCCGCGAAACCATGGCTGACCTCTTATCACGCGACCTTTACGCCTAGGCGCGGCCCCCTTTACGCCGAGACGCGGCCCTGCGGTGCCAGCCGCCAGCCGGCTGCTCGCGAGCGCTCACCCCAGTAGCGGGCGTAGGCGCCATCGGCCGCCAACAACTCGGCGTGGCTGCCGATTTCGGCAACCTGACCGGCGGCATCGAGCATGACTATCTGATCGGCGCCGGCGATGGTAGTCAGGCGGTGGGCTACCACTACCAGGGTGTGGTGGCCGCGCAACGCGGCGAAAGCCTCACCGACGGCCTGTTCGGCGCCCACGTCGAGGGCCGATGTCGCCTCGTCCAGCAGCACAATCGGCGCCTGTTTGAGCAGCGCCCGGGCTATCGAAACGCGTTGGCGTTCACCGCCTGACAGGTTGGTGCCGCCCTCACCGACGCGAGTGTCCCAACCATCGGGCAGACGCTGGGTGATCTCCTCGACACCGGCCGCCCGCCCGGCGGCGATGAGTTCTTCGCGACTGGCGCCTGGCCGGCCCAGAGCAATCGATTCGGCAATGGTTCCGTCAAACAGGTAGACATCTTGGAAGACGGGCGCCACCGCCTCGGCGACCGCCGCTGAGCCCAACATAGGCAGCGCCACGCCGCCAATCAACACCGCGCCCTCATCCGGGTCATAGAACCTGGCCAGCAACCGGATCAAGGTGGTCTTGCCGGCCCCGGAGGGCCCAACAATGGCAGTCATAGAGCCTTCCGGCACCTCGAAGGAGACGTTCCGGACCACCGGGTCTGAGCCGTAGCCGAACGTCACATCCCGTAGCGAAACCGAATGGTTCTGGGGACGGGCGGCCTGGCCAGGCGCCGGTTCCGGCAGAGTTGGTGTGGCGAACAGCTCAGCCAGTTGCTGCAGAGTGTTGGTGGTCATGGCCATGCCGCCGCTCAACGCCCCGGAGTGGCTGATCGGTTCGGCAAAACGGACGGCCAGAATCATCAACGGCAGGCCACTGGCCACGGTCAGATCGCCTCCCAGCACCAGCACCGTGACCACGGCAATGACCGCTGTCACGGCCAGTTGGATAACCCCGCCAAACAGGCCGGCGGCGCTGCCACCGGCGATCATCGAATGCCGGGTGGCCTGGTACTGAGCCCGCAGGGCTGAATCCAACGCCTGGCGGGCAATCGAGTTGTCGCCGGCCGCTCGCAGTGCTGGTTGCACCCGGGCGTATTCCACCAACCGGGC
>JAIRTF010000084.1 GCA_031255075.1 Bifidobacteriaceae bacterium
GTCAAAGGCGGCCGCTGTGAAGCCTGCCGCGGCGACGGCACGCTGCGGATCGAGATGAACTTCCTGCCGGATGTTTACGTCCCGTGCGAGGTTTGCCACGGCGCCCGGTACAACCCGGAGACCCTGGAGGTTCACTACAAAGGCAAGACTGTGGCCGATGTGTTGGCCATGTCGATCGAGGAAGCGGCCGAATTCTTCGCCTCCATTCCGGCCATAGCCCGCTACCTGAACACCCTGAACGCAGTGGGGCTTGGCTACGTGCGGTTGGGTCAGAGCGCGCCCACCTTGTCCGGGGGCGAAGCCCAACGCGTCAAACTAGCCTCTGAACTGCAACGCCGCGCCACCGGCCGGACGGTCTACGTGTTGGATGAACCGACCACCGGTTTGCACTTTGATGACATTCGCAAACTGTTAGGCGTGCTGCAGGGGTTGGTGGACAAAGGCAACACGGTGATCGTCATTGAACACAACCTCGATGTGATCAAGTCAGCTGACTGGGTGATTGATCTGGGGCCGGAAGGTGGTTCCGGTGGCGGGCTGGTGGTCGCTCAAGGCACACCTGAAAAGGTGGCGGAAGAGCCGGCCAGCTTCACCGGCCAGTATTTGCGGCCGTTGTTGGGCTTGGGGGCGCCGCCAGAACCGGTAGCGGCCGAGGCACTTACTGGATCGTGATGCCGTGCTGAGCTAGGAACGGAATCGGATCGGTCGCGGCGCCGTTGATGATGACCTCAAAGTGCAGGTGCGGGCCGGTGGATTGACCGGACGAACCAACCCGGGCGATCTGTTCGCCCGCCACCACTTTGTCGCCTTCTTGGACCAGGATGTCTTGCAAGCCGTACATGTGCAGGTAGCGGGTTGAGATGGAACTGGAGTGGCTGATCTCAATGGTCCAGTTGCCGCCGGAGTCCTGATAGACCCGCACCACTTGGCCGTCGTGGGCGGCGAAGATCGGCGCGCCCCGCTTGGAGGTCATGTCAACACCGTTGTGTTGACGGTAACCGCCGTAGATCGGGTGGATGCGCACACCGAACGGTGAATCGATCGGTCCGGCACCTGGTTGGGTCCAACCATCGGCAGACACCCGGTAGGTCGAATCGTCGCCCCGGAGTTGGTGGCCGTGATCCTTGGAACTCCAAACCACTGACCCATCTGCGGCCAACAGTTGCAACACGCCGCCGTCTGACAGAACCAGTTTGGCCGCCGGGGCGGAAGTCTTGGCAGTCCAAGTGGCGTTGGCTCCAACTCGCACTGTCAACGATCCATCAGCATTCAAGGTCAACTGGGCGGCCGGGTCAGCTGGTGCGTCCAGTGACCATAGCTTCTGGTTGCGGTTGTTCAACAGCACAACGGCGCCGTTTTCGGTGACGGCCAAGAAGTGGTTGTTGGATGGGGAAGCCAACCGGTCACCGGCGGCCAGGATCTGATCTGGCAACAGCTCAGTCGGGTAGAGGCTGGTGTTGGCGAAAATCTGGGCCAACACCTCCGGCTTCTCACCTGAACGTTGAATGAACAGCGTGTAACTGTAGGCGGTGTCCGGTTGCAAACCGGTGTCCTTGACCACACCCGGGTCATCACCCAGTGGCACGTCCACGCCTTCAGCTGGCGTCAACGGCGCGGCGTCACCCAGGCCACGCCGCAAGATGAACTGTGCTTCTGGTTCGGCCTCCACCAGGGCCGGGTCCCAGGTCAAGATCAAAGTGACATTTGATTCGTTGGCTGCGGCCAAGGTTGGATCGGTGCCTTCATCGGTGGAGGCGGCAGATAGCAGGTGGGCGGTCATGGTCCGGGAGGTCAGATCAGCCATGTTGCGGCGGGAGACCACCTCAATAGTGTCCGCCAGCGGGTTAAGTGCGCTGATGGCGTCCGGGCCGGGCACCAGAGGTGTGTTGGAAACGCCAATCAAGACCGAGCCGGCAAACAATGCGGCGCTGGCCGCGACAGCGGCTTCACGGATGTGGCAACGCAAATAGGTGCGGGCTTGCCGGACCGGCTGAGGGCCAGGAATATGGAAATGCTCCAGTCGTGTCCACCACGAAGACCAGGGCAGAGACTTGACGTGAGCCAATACTTGGCGCCCCATGGCGGCGGCGCGGCTGCGAGCCACCGGCGGGTGAACGCGCTGTGGGCGCGGCTTAGTGGCAGGCACGAGCCGCATCGTCCGGGCCTTCGGTTGGCGCTCCATTCGCAGTTGGCGCCGCGTCAGCGGTCCAGCTGGGTCATCAAGCATCTACTAGAGTCCTCGCCTTTACATTCTTCGTTCAGTCGCCAGCCAAGCGATCACAGGTCCATCCAGCACGGGTCATGCTTCAGGGCCTCAATCCCCTAGTCAGCTAGGTGGGTGGGCGCGGTCAAGCCCCAACACAAGGATTCATTTTATCCCATCGCTGGTGGGGCAACTCAAGAGACTTCTTCTACCAGCGATCAATTGCCCCCAGGTTGAGCACGATTTGCCTGAACAGGGCCGGTCGGGGAGATGCTGTGAGAGTTCAGGGAGATACCGTGTGAGGGTGACAGATCCGCGAAGCTACCGGCCGGCGCCCGGCAGCATCCCGACCGAGCCAGGGGTGTACCGGTTCCGGGATCAGCATGGCCGGGTCATCTACGTGGGCAAAGCCAAGAATCTGCGGGCCCGTCTGTCCAACTATTTCCAGCCGCTGGCCTCGCTTCATCCGCGCACCCGGCGGATGGTCACCACCGCCACCTCAGTCGAATGGACCCAGGTCGGCACCGAGGTGGAGGCGCTGTCCCTGGAGTACGCCTGGATCAAACAGTTCGAACCGCGCTTCAACGTCAAGTACCGCGACGACAAGTCCTATCCCTATCTGGCTGTCACCCTGAACGATCCGTTCCCCCGAGCCCAGGTGATGCGCGGCGCCAAGAAGAAGGGCGTCAAGTACTTCGGTCCGTTCGGTCACGCCTGGGCCATCCGCGAAACCCTGGATCTGTTGACCCGGGTCTTCCCGGTGCGGACCTGTTCGAACACCGTGTTTCAACGCTACGGCGCTCAGGGCCGCCCGTGCCTGTTGGGCTACATCGACAAATGTGCCGGGCCGTGCGTCGGACGGGTGGACCAGGCCGCCTACCAGGAGATTGTCGACGATTTCATTGCCTTCATGGAAGGGGACACGGACCGCTTCCTGGCTGGGATCGAAGCCGCGATGCGCCAGGCGGCGGCCGAGCAGCGTTTTGAACGGGCCGCCCGGCTGCGGGATGACGCGGCCGCCCTGTCTCGGGTGATCGAACGTAACGTCATGGTGCTGCCGGATGGCACCAACGCCGATGTGTTCGCGGTGGCGGAAGACGAACTGGAGGCCGCGGTTCAGGTCTTCATGGTGCGTGGCGGCCGGGTCCGCGGCCAGCGCGGCTGGATTGTGGAGAAGATCGAGGACTGGCAACCGGCTCAGCTGATCGCCTCGCTGTTGCAGACGGTCTACGGCGGGGGAGAGGATGTGCCCCGCGAAATTTTGGTGCCGCACCAGCCGACCGATTCCGCCGATCTGACCACCTATCTGCAAGGCCTGCGGATGGGCGCGGTGGCCATCAAAGTCCCCAAGCGGGGCGCCAAGAAGGCCTTGGCGGACACCGTTCAAACCAATGCCGATCAGGCCCTTGCCCTTCACAAGTTGCGCCGCGGCGGCGATTTGGTGACCAGGTCGCAGGCTCTCAACGAGTTGCAGGAGGCTTTGGATCTGGACGATTCGCCGTTGCGGATCGAGTGCTACGACATTTCCCACACCGCTGGCCGTGCCCAGGTCGGTTCGATGGTTGTGTTCGAAGATGGCCTGCCGCGCAAGTCCGCCTACCGTCACTTCACCGTCCGCGGCCCCGAGGGCACCGGCGCCGCCGATGACACCGCCGCCATGGCTGAGGTCTTGACCAGACGTTTTGCCCGTTCCAAGAATGAGTCAGCGGTCGATGCCGCGCCCAAGGAGGCAATCGCCGAGACCGCCGTATCCGCCCAGCCGGGGAACGACGCAGGGCCGGTCGTTCCAGGGTCAGAAGGCAGACCCCGGGAGGAGATAGACGGCGTTGAACCAACACCGATGCCGCAACGGTTCGCCTATCCGCCCAACTTGTTGGTGGTCGATGGCGGGGCGCCGCAGGTGTCCGCGGCCCAGAAGGTTTTGGATGAACTGGGCATCCACGATGTGTCGCTGATCGGGTTGGCCAAACGGTTGGAAGAGGTTTGGCTGCCGCATGAGGCTTTCCCGGTCATTCTGCCGCGCGGTTCGGAAGGACTGTATTTGCTGCAACGGGTCCGGGATGAAGCCCACCGGTTTGCCATCACCCACCACCGTAAGAGGCGTTCCAAAGCCATGGTCCAATCGGCTCTGGACGCCGTTCCTGGGCTGGGACCAGCTAAGCAAAAGGCGTTGCTGAAACGGTTCGGCTCGGTCAAACGGGTGCGCGCGGCATCGGCCGGGGAACTGACAGCGGTGCCGGGTATTGGGCCGGCCCTGGCGGAACGAATCACGGCGGTGCTTGGGGGTGCCGCGAAACCCGTCCCAGGTGACACACTAGAAGGGTGAGCGATCCGGAGGAAACTCCCACCTTCCCCAGCGGCATCCCCATCCGAGACGCGCTGTCTGCGCCGCAAGGACGCGGCGAGGTGGTCATCATCACTGGAATGTCCGGCGCCGGGCGCACCCAAGCGGCCGGGGTCCTGGAAGACCTGGGCTGGTATGTGGTGGACAACCTGCCGCCGCAAATGATTGAACCGCTGGCCGGCATGATGACTCCCGAAGGCGGTGGCGTTCACAAACTGGCGGTAGTAGTAGACGTGCGGTCAGGGGAGTTCTTCCGCACCCTGATGGACGCACTGACCTCGCTGCGGGACAGCGGCACCGACCATCGGATCGTCTTCCTGGACGCCTCGGATGCTGAACTGGTCCGCCGCTACGAAGCTGTCCGGCGGCCCCATCCACTGCAAGGCGCCGGCACCGTGTTGAGCGGCATAGCCCGCGAACGGGCGCTACTGGCGGAGCTGCGCGAACAAGCCGATGAATACGTCGACACTTCCAACTTCTCTTCCCATGAACTGGCCACCCACATGGCCCATGTGGCAGATCCAAACAAGAAGGATGAGGTGACAGTGGTGGTCACCTCATTCGGTTTCAAATATGGTGCCCCGCCTGACGCCAGCGAAGTGATCGACGTGCGGTTCTTGGCCAACCCCTATTGGGTGGACGAATTGCGTCACCTGACCGGCTTGGACCCAGCTGTGGCGGACTACGTGATGGCCGGCGGCACGGCCGAAGAATTCATTGGCCATTATGTGGACGCTTTGACCGTCTCCTTGAACGGTTTTGCCCGGCAGCAAAAGCACCACCTGGCCATTGGAGTGGGCTGCACCGGCGGCAAACACCGGTCGGTGGCGATCACCGAAAAGCTGGTTGCGGCGTTGAAAGCCAAAGGCGTGCGGGCCCGGGCCGCGCACCGAGACCTGGGGCGCGAATGACCCGGGCAGTGCGGCCCCCGAAAGTGGTCGCCCTGGGTGGAGGCCACGGTTTGGCGGCCAGCCTGCGGGCTTTACGACATGTCACCTCGGATCTGACCGCCGTTGTAACGGTGGCGGATTCGGG
>JAIRTF010000087.1 GCA_031255075.1 Bifidobacteriaceae bacterium
AGGGCTTCACGCCGGGATTCATCCATGGTGGGGTGCCAGCGGCGAGCCTCACGCCAATTGGCGCGCAGCTGATCCAGCGACTCCCAGTAGCCAACCGCCAAGCCGGCCGCATAGGCGGCGCCCAAGGCGGTGGTTTCCAAGACCCTGGGCCGGACCACGTCCACACCCAAGATGTCGGACTGGAACTGCATCAGCAGTGAGTTTTCCACCATGCCGCCATCGACCCGAAGCTCAGCCAATTTGGCGCCATCACGGGCTGCTGCATCCAACACGTCACGGCTTTGGTAGGCGGTCGATTCGAGTGCCGCCCGGGCAATGTGCCCCTTGTTGACATACCTGGTCAAGCCGCAAATCACGCCCCGCGCGTCGGTCCGCCAATAGGGTGCCAACAACCCGCCGAAGGCCGGCACAATGTAGGCCCCGCCGTTGTCCTGGACGGTTTCCGCCAAGGCCTCGACTTTGGTCGCCGAAGAGATCAACCCCAGGTTGTCCCGCAGCCATTGGATCAAAGACCCGGCTTGGGAGACCGAACCTTCCAGGGCGTACACCAGCGGTTCGCCATGGATCTGATAGGCCGCGGTGGAGATCAACCCGGAGTTCGAAAAGACCAGGTCATTGCCGGTGTTGATCAGCAGGAAGCAGCCTGTGCCATAGGTGTTCTTGGCCTCCCCGGCGCCAAAGGCGCACTGACCGAAAGCCGCCGCCTGTTGGTCACCCAAGATGCCGGCCACCGGCACCCCAGCCAGCATGGAACCATCAGCCCCCACCCCGAAAGCGCCACTCGATGGCCGGATATCCGGCAGCAAAGCCTCCGGCACGTTGTAGGCGTCAAGAATCTCCTGGCTCCACTGACCGGTTCGCAGATCCATGAAAGCCGTCCGCGAAGCGTTGGTCACATCGGTCAGATGTTCGCCTCGGCGCGGACCGCCGGTCAGGTTCCACAACACCCAGGTGTCGGTGGTGCCGAAGGCCAGCTCGCCGGCCTCAGCCCGGCGGCGGGCGTCAGGCACGTTGTCCAGAATCCAAGCCACCTTGGTGCCCGAAAAATAGGGATTCAGCGGCAGACCGGTCAGGTTACGGAACCGGTCCGGCCCGGCATCGGCCGCCAGAGCTTCCACGTACGATGCCGTCCGCGCGTCCTGCCAAACAATGGCGTTGTAAACCGGTTCGCCGGTGGCCCTGTCCCAGACCACAGTGGTCTCACGCTGGTTGGTCAGGCCAACCGCCGCGATGGACTGTTCATCCAGTTGGGCCTTGGCCAAAGCCACCGCCACCACTTGGCGGGTGTTGTCCCAGATTTCAATCGGATCGTGTTCCACCCAGCCAGGTTGCGGGTAGATCTGCCGGTGCTCCATCTGACCGGTGGACACCGGCAAACCATCATGGTCAAAAACGATCGCCCGGGTGGACGTGGTGCCTTGATCAATGGCCAGCACAAAGCTGGCCCCTTGGCTGCTCACAGCTTGGACCCCGAAGGCTTGGCGACGGAGTCCTCAACAGCCGCGGCCAGTTCTTCGGCCTGCTCGGCGGCCTCTGCCGCGCCCAAATCCTCCATTGGTGTCAGGTCTTTGACCAGCAACCGGGCGGCTTCAGCTTCGGCGTCAGATTCCATGGTGGCCGCGGCCCGTTCAGCCTCGACCCGCTCACGGTAGGCCTCCACCTCACGGTTGCGGCGGGCTCGGCTCCAACCCAAGGCGGGCGCCACCAGTTTGGCGATCTCCTCAGAGGCCGCCAGGCCGGCATCCGCTACCTCATAGTTCAGCCGGGTGCGGCTCATCATGATGTCTTCCAAATGCACCACGCCTTCATGGGTGGCGGCGTAGACAACTTCCGCTTTGAGGTAGTGGCGGCCCGCTTCGAGCGGCTCACCCAAGGACGGATCGGCGTCAATCAGATCGGTGATCTCACTGACCAAAGTGCCGTACCGGCCCAGCAGGTGGGCTGTGCGTTCCTTGGTCCAGCCGTAGCGGCGCGCCAGATGGCGGGCCCCGTTCTGAACGGCGGTGAAACCTTGGGCGCCCAACAGCGGCAGGTCCTTGGTGATGGACGGACGGCGGGTGGCGTCCTCCCCCAGAGCGAAATCAACGGCGTCTTCAGCCATCACCCGGTAGGTGGTCAACTTGCCGCCGGCAATCACGGTCAAACCGGGCACCGGCGCTGCCACGGTGTGCTCTCGGGAAATCTTGGCAGAGCTGGTGCCAGCCTTGGTGCCGGGCTGCAACAGCGGCCGCAGACCAGCGTAGAAGCCAATCACATCAGTCTTGGTGAGCGGCCTAGCCAGCAGTTTGTTGGCCTGTTCCAGCAGGTAATCCACGTCTTTGGCGGTAGCCACGGGGTGTTCTAAGTTGACTTCCTCCCAAGGCGTGTCAGTGGTCCCAATCAGCCAGTAATGCTGCCACGGGATGATGAACAAAACCGACTTGTCAGTCCGCGAAATGACACCCATCTGGCCATCAATGCGGTCCTTTGGCACCACAATGTGGGCCCCCTTGGAAGCCAACACCCGCAAACCGCCGGTGCCTCCGGCCAAAGCCTCGGTCCGTTCGGTCCACACGCCGGTGGCCGCGATGACCCGCTTGGCGCGGACCTGAATGTCCTCACCGGTCAACAAATCGCGCACCACCGCACCGGTCACCTTGCCGGACGCATCCCGGGTCAGAGCCACCACTTCGGTGCGGGCCAACGCCAACGCGCCGTAGAAGGCGGCCGTCCGGACCAATGTGAGGACCAGACGCGCGTCATCGACCTCCGCGTCGAAGTAGCGGACGGCCCCAACTGCCGCGGTCTTCTTGAAATCCGGGAAAACCCGCTTCAAACCCTTGGCGAAGTAGTGCTTCTGGATGGGCAAAGCCCGTTTGCGGCCCGGGGTATGCGCCAACAGGTCATACATACCCACGCCGGTGGCCACATATGGCCGCTCCCACACCCGGTGGGTCAGCGGATACAGGAACGGCACCGCCTTGACCAGGTGCGGCGCCGTGGTTGACAGCAGCCGGTCACGTTCGGTCAAAGCCTCATGCACCAGTTTGAAATCCAGCATCAGCAGGTAGCGCAGGCCGCCATGAGCCAGTTTGCTGGATCTTGAAGAGGTGCCGGCCGCCCAGTCCTGCGCCTCCACGATGGCAGTGGTCAGACCGCGGGTCACCGCGTCAACGGCGATTCCCGCTCCGGTCACGCCACCACCAATCACCAATACATCTAGTTCGGTTTGCCCCAACGCCGCCAAATCTTGGGCGCGCCTTGCCAAGGAAAGGGCTGAGTGATCCATTTCGCCTCCTAACGGGCACCGCAACGCTTAGCGCGCGATGCCGAATCGAACATGTCGAGGGCGCATATCCATTTTCACATGCCCCAGATGGGGCTCTGAAGGACTTCCGGCCACGTCCCACTTGGCGGCGCCCAGCCTTGCAGTGGAAACCACCACATGGTTTCCCCAAAGCCGCCGCCAGTCCCAAACCATGGGCCCTGTGCTGTGGGCGCTGGAACCGCAGCCCCTGCGCCGCAACCCACAGCCCGGTGGCTGGCACAATTGGGCGGCATGCCGGTCAGTTCAAATCGCTTCGAAGTCCGCCCCGCGGTCTGCCAAGACGTCAAGTCCATTCGCCAACTGGTGACGCCCTACGTAGAGCAAGGACTGCTGGTCATCAAACCGCCGGTGTCCTACTACGAAGCCCTGCCGGATTTCACCGTGGCGGTGGACGCAGACCAGAACCTGATTGGCTGCGGGGCGGTCCATGTGATGTGGAACGGACTGGGCGAAATCAGAACCGTGGCCACAGCGCCTAACTGGCGCGGTCAAGGCGTTGGCGGCGCCATTCTGGAGCGGCTGATTGACCGGGCCCGGCAGCTCGGTTTGGAGCGGCTGTTTTGCCTGACCTTTGAGGTCCAGTTCTTCTCCGCGCACGGGTTCGCGCCGATTGACGGCATTCCGGTCAGCCCCCTGGTGTATGAAGAGCTGGTCAAATCCCATGACGACGGCGTGGCCGAGTTCCTGGACCTGGCCCGGGTCAAGCCCAACACTTTGGGCAACACCCGGATGCTGCGAACCTTGTGAACCGGGCCCCATCCGGCGCTTGGTTTCCTTCCCACGCCCGGCGTGGCTAAACGGACCCTCTGCGTGGCGCTAATAGACTGGGCTGCGTGAATAGGCTTATTCACCCTGTTGGTCCGGAGCCAGCAGCGGTCTACTGGCGGCGCCGTGCAGCGGTGCTGGCGGGGATTGTTGTGGTCCTGGTGGTGCTGGTGATGGTGATCAAAGCGTTGGCCCCTTCTAGCACCAAGTCGGACACGCCCAAGCCCTCGACCAAGCCGACCGCCTCCGCAACTGCTACCGCCGCGGCCGTCCGCGAATGCACCAAAGAGGACCTGACTGGGGCCAAGACCATGCTCCAAGTCGAAGAAGGCCCGGTGGCCACGGCTGATGTGTTCCTGACCTCCACCAAGCCGGAGTTCCCTGAGTCGGAACCGGTGGTGCTGAATGCCAAGGTCGGCAACGTCAGTTCTTCCAAGTGCACCATCCGGAACAACGCCCACAACGTTTCGTTGAACGTGGTCTCCGGCGACAAAGAACGCAATGAGGCTGACCGCATCTTTGACTCCAGCGACTGCGCCACCAAGGTCGAAAAGGACGCCGGTGACCTGATCACTCTGGAGCCTGGCAAGACCACCGTCATTCCGGTCAGCTGGGAGCCGGTCCGCTCGCAGCAGGGCTGCCGGGATACGGACGCCAAGCCGAGCCGGTCCAAGAACGCCACTTACCGCGCCATGGTGACCGTGGTGGGTGTCGACTCAGACGAAACGTCTTTCCGT
>JAIRTF010000138.1 GCA_031255075.1 Bifidobacteriaceae bacterium
AACTCAGGCGAATCGGTAATCAGCACCGCCGCCGCCAACTGGTCGTGTTCGGCTTGGCTGACCAGATCAGCGGCCACCAGTTCGGGGTCCGCGCCGGCGTCCGCCACTATGGCTATCTCGGTTGGGCCGGCTTCAGCATCTATCCCCACCTGGCCTGCCACCAGCCGTTTGGCGGCGGCTACGTACACGTTGCCGGGACCGGTCACCACGTCCACCTTGGCGGACAGCCCCTTCACCCCATAGGCAAACAGGCCGATGGCGCTGACACCCCCAGCCGCGTAAACCTCCTTCACGCCCAACAGTTCGCAGGCCGCCAGTACCGATGGATGCGGCAGCCCACCATGTTCCGGCCGCGGTGGCGAGGCCACTGCCAGTTCGCTCACGCCGGCTTCTTGGGCTGGAACCACGTTCATGATGACCGAACTGGGATAGGCAGCCAGGCCACCCGGCGCGTACAGCCCGACCCGCTGCACCGGGATCCAACGCTGCGAAACGGTGGCGCCAGGCGCCAATTCAACGGTCCCGTCTGGGGGCACTTGGGCGGCGTGGACCCGGCGCACCCGTTCGATGGCGACCTTCATGGCCAGGGTGACTTCCGGCGCCAGCGCCGCCGCGGCCCGGGTCAAAGCTTCAGCCGGTACCCGCACCTGGGCTGGGCGGACCTTGTCAAACTGTTCGGCTTGGTCCAGCAGGGCCGCTTCGCCGCGCTGGGCTACGTCTTCCAACAGCGGACGGACTTGGGCTGTCACTGCTTCGACTGAGATTTCTGCTCGCGGCACCGCCGCCTCAACTGTGGCCCGGTCCAGCACGCTGGCCGTCCGCAAATCAATGGTGCGCATCACGCCCACGAGTCTATCCGCGCCCGTCCACCCCCGCGTGGCGGGCGCAGGCGTTACCAGCGGGAGCTGAAAAGGCCTTTGCCCATCAGGGCCAGGGTGACGGCGAAGGCCGCAGCGGCGGGCCAGACGGCCAGCAGGCCATAGGAGGTCAAGGTCAATGGTGCTGGGGCTACCGCACCAGGGGCGTAGGAGGCGAAGCCGTGCCCCAGCAGACAACCGGTCATCCAGCAGACAAGGGAACCGGCCACCGCCCCGCCCAGCCAGGCAGTCAGACGGCGGCCCGCACCAGGGCGGGCGCTCCAGAGAGTCAACAACACCCCGACCACTATCCCCGGTACCACTGTGACCAGGCCAAACAGCACATCCTGGGCGGCGCTGAAGCCCTGGTTGGATTCGGCATACCAGAACAGCCCCAAGTACCGGGCCTCCGGTTTGGGGGCCAGCAGCCACCACAACAGACCCAACAAGGCGCCCAGCACGGCTTGCGGCACCATGGCGACCAGGAACGACTCGCGCCAGCGGCGTTCGCCCGCTAGCCCACGCAATTGGCCCCCAACGCGGCTTTCAGGTCCGCGTACAACGGGTCGGACCGGTCCACGGTCAGGCCGGAGCCCAACCGCATAACGGTGGTGCCGGTCGGTTTGGTGAGTTTCAAATAGACCTGAGCATCCCCCGGGTGAAGCGACAACACATCATGCAGGCGGGAGATGATGGCCTCGGTGGCGCGGTGGGCCGGCAGGGTGATCTCAACCGGCTTTTGGGGACCACCGGCGCTGACCAATTCCAGCAGTTTCAACTCTGAGGCGTAGAGGGACAGTTCGCCTTCGCGGCGGGCCAGCCGCCCGGTGATGGCCACCACCAAGTCTTCAGCCAGCACGTCCGCGTAGCGGGCGTAAGCATTCTTGAAGAACAGCACCTCCAGGGACCCTTCCAGGTCTTCCAGTGAGGCTGAGGCCCACAATGAACCGGCTTTGGTGGTCTTGCGTTGGACGCCGGTCAGCAAACCGGCCACGGTCACAGTGGCGCCGTCGCGGTGGATTTCGGCATCGGCCAGGGAGGCTGTCCGGTGGGTGGCGGCCTGCGCCAGTTGGCTTTCAACCCCGGCCAGTGGGTGATCCGAAACGTACAACCCCAGCATGTCCCGTTCAAAGCCGAGTTTGACGTTCTTGTCCCATTCGGGCAGGGCGGGCACTTCCAGGGACATGCCGACATCCTCCGAGACCTGTTCAAACAGGTCAAACTGGCCGGCTGCCTCGTTCCGTTTGACGCCCACCACCGATTCGACGGCCTCTTCATGGACGGTGACCAGGGCCCGCCGCGAAGCCGGGAACGAATCGAAGGCACCAGCTTTGATCAGGGATTCGATGACACGCTTGTTGCACACCGTGACCGGCACCTTGGCCAGGAAATCGGCAAAGGATTCGAAGTTGCCTTTGTCTTCCCGGGCCCGCACAATCCCGTCCACCACGCTTTGGCCCACGTTGCGCACGCCGGTCAGCCCGAAGCGGATCGAATCGCCAACTGGTGTGAAGTGGGCCACCGATGAGTTGACATCCGGCACCAGCACGGTGATGCCCATGCGGCGGCATTCGGCCAGGTAGAGGGCCAGTTTGTCTTTGTCATCGCGAACTGAGGTCAGCAGGGCGGCCATGAACTCAACCGGATAGTGGCACTTCAGGAAGGCTGTCCAATAGGAAATCAGCCCGTAGGCGGCGGCGTGTGACTTGTTGAACGCATAGGAGGCGAACGGCAGCAGGGTCTCCCAGAGCACCTTGACGGCCGCACCAGAGAACCCGTTGGTGGCCATCCCCTCGCTGAACGGACCGTATTCGCTTTCCAGGATTTCCAGCTTCTTCTTGCCCATGGCGGAACGCAGCGAATCTGCCCGGCCCATGGTGTAGCCGGCCAGCTTCTGGGCGATCTCCATCACCTGTTCTTGGTAGACAATCAGCCCATAGGTGGGGGCCAGCAGGTCTTTCAGCGGTTCGGCCAGTTCCGGGTGAATCGGCGTGATGGGCTGTAGACCGTTCTTGCGGAGCGCGTAGTTGGTGTGCGAATCGGCACCCATCGGCCCGGGCCGGTACAGCGCCTGGATGGCGGAGACGTGCTCAAAGTTGTCCGGTTTGAGTTGCCTCAGCAGTTGCCTCATACCGGTGGAATCCAACTGGAACACACCCAAGGTTTCACCGGAGGACAGCAGGGCGTAGGTCGGTTTGTCATCCAGGGGCAGGGTTTCGACTTCCACAGCAGGCTTGCCGTTGAGGACGATGCCGGCCAACGCGTCATCCAAAATGGTCAGGTTCCGCAGCCCCAGGAAATCCATTTTGACCAGCCCCAGGTCTTCGCAGGCTTTATAGGCAAACTGGGTGATGGTGGCGCCATCTTGTTCACGCCGCATGATGGGGATGACGTCCATCAGTGGGGCGGATGACATGATCACGCCGGCGGCGTGGACCCCCCACTGGCGGGTCAACCCTTCCAGTTCTTTGGCGGTCTTCATGACCTTTTGGGAGTCCGGATCGCCTTCCACGGCGCGGCGGAATTCTTCACCTTCGCGGTAGCGGTCGTGTTCCGGGTTCATCACATCTGCCAAGGTCACAGAGTTGCCTTGGACGTCCGGCGGGAAGGCTTTGGTCAGCCGCTCACCCACGGCGAAGGGATAGCCCTGGACCCGGGCGGAGTCTTTGAGGGCCTGCTTGGCTTTGATGGTGTTGTAGGTGACGATCTGCGAGACGTGATCCGCGCCGTACTTGGAGGTCACATATTTGATCACCTCACCGCGGCGTCTATCGTCAAAGTCAATATCAAAGTCTGGGAGCGATTCGCGTTCCGGGTTCAAGAACCGTTCGAACAGCAGTCCGTAGCGCAGCGGGTCCAGTTCGGTGATGCCCATGGCGTAGGCCGCCATCGATCCGGCACCGGAACCACGGCCGGGCCCCACCCGGATACCTTGGGATTTGGCCCAGCTGACAAAGTCCGCCACCACTAGGTAGTACCCGGCATAGCCTTTGGAGGCGATGACGTCTTGTTCGTAGGCGGCTTGGGTGGCAGCGGCCGCCGGCACCCCCTCTGGGTAGCGGCGGCGAAGGCCGCGTTCAACTTCTTTGATGAACCAAGAAATCTCATCTTCGCCGGGCGGCACGTCGAAGCGTGGCATGTACCGGCCGGGGGCGGAGGTGAATTCGGCGTTGCACCGTTCGGCTATCAGCAGGGTGTTGTCGCAGGCTTCCGGCAGTTCGCGGAACACTTCACGCATCTCAGCGGAGCTTTTCAGGTAGTAGCCGCCGCCATCAAACTTGAACCGGGTTGGGTCATCCAAGGTCTTGCCGGATTGGACGCACAGCAAAGCAGAGTGGGCGTC
>JAIRTF010000186.1 GCA_031255075.1 Bifidobacteriaceae bacterium
TTTATGACGTGCACGAATACTACGGCCTGGTGTATGCCGAACGGCTCGGCATCGGTGGGGCGCCAGGCCGGTGGCTGAACCGGGCGGTCAACCGCTACCAGGTGCGGGCAGCCCGGCGGGTGGGCGGGGTCAACGCCGCCGCCGAAGGGATTGCCGAGTTGTTCAAGGACGCCGGCGTGCCGGTGATCGTGACCCTCAACGCACCGCTCGGCGCCCAATTCCAGGGCCTTGAGGTGGCGCCATTTCACGAGCGGGCCACCAAGGTGGTTCACATCGGCACGCTGAATGAGTCCTACGGCATGCGGCGCCTGTTGCGGATCGCTGCCGCGGCCCAGGCTCGCGGCCTGCCTCACTCCTTCGACTTTGTTGATCGCTTCCACAATGCCTCTGAACGTGAAGCCTTTGAGGCCTGCTTTGCCGAACTGGGCCGGCCGTCCAACGTCAAGCTGGTGCCGCCACGTCCGGCCCATCAGGTGGGCGAGCTGCTGGCCGAATACGGGGTCGGCTTGGCGGTGTTCACCAAGGCCGGGCAGAACAATCTGGCTCAACCGGGCAAGCTGTTCGAATACTCGCTGATGGGGTTGGCGGTGGTAGCCACCAAGGCGGCCGCCCAGGAACGGTTCTTGGACCGGTGGGCGGTGGCCCGAATTTGCCCGGAAGAGCAGATTGAGGGCTTTGTTGACGCCTTGGAAGAGCTGGCCGGCCAAGCCTCACAGTTGGATGGGCTGATTGCCGAACGGATGGCCACGGCCCGCCAGCAGCTGACCTGGGAGTCTATTTCCAGTCCCAAGCTGATGAGCCTCTACCGGCAGCTGATCAACGGCGCCCAGGCCTAGCAGCCGCCGCCAAGGGCCGCCGGACGGACCCGAAACCCGCCGGGCGGCGTGGCTACATGTCCTCCATGGTGAAGGCGTTCTCACCGACTTTGAGGAATTTGGTGTAGGCGTCAATGCAGGTTTGAGGGTCGGCATGGAGCATCAGCTTGCCCTTGTGAATCCACAAGCAGTCATCGCACATGTCGCGGATCGAAGCCAGCGAGTGCGAGACCAGGAACATAGCCCGGGCTGATTCCATCAGCTCTTCCATCTTCTTGGCGGCTTTGACCTTGAATTCAGCGTCCCCGGCGGACAGCGCCTCGTCAATCATCAAAATGTCCGGGTCCATGTGGACACCAATTGAGAAGGCCAGCCGTGCCCCCATGCCGGAGGAGTAGGTGTTGAGCGGCATATCCATGAACTCGCCGATGTCAGCGAATTCGGCGATGGCCTCCGCCCGTTCAATCACCTGAGCTCTGGTCATGCCCATGGCCAAGCCGCCAAGCAGCACGTTTTCACGTCCGGTCAGTTTGTAGTTGAAGCCAACCCCCAAGGCCAGCAGCGAGCTGATCCGGCCGCGGACTTCGATCCGCCCTGAGGATGGCGCCAGGATGCCGGCCACGGCCCGCATCAGGGTCGATTTGCCGGCCCCGTTGGCGCCAATCACACCGAGCGACGTGCCCACTGGCACGTCGAAGCTGACTTCCTGGAGGGCGTGGACCTCTTTGACAGTCCGCTTGCCGGAGCCCAGGCGAACCACGGCGCTGCGCAGGGTTGGCACCTTCTCAAAGGTGGTCCGGTACGTGACAGTCAGGTTTTGGACCGAAACCGCCGGCGGGCCTCCTGGCTTCTTGGGCGGGGTCTGGGGTGTGGGTTGTTCAGAGTCGGACAGAGAAATCACGCTCCCTCGCCATGAAGAACAATGATCCAATCACAAATACCAACACCGACCAGCCTAGGCCAATCAGCCAGAAACTCAGTGGCGGCACCTGGGCTTTGAGCAGGGTGTCTCCCCAGCCGCCGCAGATCGAGAACATCGGATTGGCCAGCATCAACGGGTAGAGGTTGCCTCTGGAGCCGCTGGGCATGAAAGCATCCGGTGCCCACAGCACCGGCGAGAGGTACATCCAGATCCGCAGGAAGTACGGCAGGAAGCTGGAGGCGTCACGGAAATAGACCTGCAGGGCGCCCATGAAGGCCGCGAAACCGGCGGAGAAGATCACCATCAGCACAAAGAAGTAGACCGAAAGGATCATCTCCCAACCCCACGGTCCCTTGGTGAGCACCAGTTTGAGAACTAAGAACACCGGGAAGGTGGGCAGGAAACGGTAGATGTTGGTGCGAACCGCCGCCAGCGGCATCAGCAACCGGGGGAAAGCCATTCGGGAGATCAGCGAGCCACCGCCGGTGACGGATTGCGCCCCGGAGGACGCCGAACCTTGGAACATGGTGAACAAGAACAGCCCGCAGCAGATGGTCACCAGCGTCTGCCCACCCTGACCTGGTTCTTTGGGAGGCGCCAGGATGATCACCAAGATGAAGTAGACAACTGCCAGCAAAGTGGGGTTAAGGATCAACCAGAGCTGCCCAAAAATGGTGTCGGTGCTGGCGGAACGGATCGAAGACCGGGAGAACTCGGCCGCGAACGGCCAACGTTCAACCAACTCACGGCAATACTTACCAATCTTGGGCAGGCCATGGCGGCCAGCTTCGTAGACGTGAAGTTCGTCGCGTTTGCTGGCTGGGGTTGTTGATTCTTGGGCCAAGGCAATCCTCCCTTAGTGCCTGGCGCCCAGCGCGCCTTGAGTCTCGAAAAGAATAGCGTCCCTGTCTGGTGGATGGTGCCGAGCCGGGGCCTGCCCGGTCAAGTCTTCTCCCCCGGCACCACCGGCCGGTCGCCGATGCCGCGCAGGAAGCCCGCGCCCCAGGCCAGGTGCATTGTGGCCATGACGGGTGCCAGCCACCGCCGAGCCGAGCGGTCCAACCCGTGGCCTTCATGGGCCGCGGCGGCGGTCACGCCGGCAGCGTAGATGGCCGGGGCGCTCAGGGCCAGGGCCGCCAGCCGCCGTTTGCCGGCCAGGGCCGCCAACACTCCCACCACCAGGCCGCCCGCTACAGCCAATGTCACGACCGGTGGGGCCAGGTAGCGCGGCGAAGCGGTGTCCGGGTAGGCGCGGACCAGTTGCCAGCGCCACCGCCCGGTCGAAAAGAACTGGCGGAACAGCGGCCGCCAACTGCGCCGCGGCCGGTAGACCACGGCCAGTGACGGGTCAAACCAGACCAGTTTCCCGGCTTGGATCAGCCGGTGGTTCAGTTCCCAATCCTCGGCCCGGCCGAAGCTTTCGCTGTAGCCGCCGATCTGTTCCAGGTCAGCCCGGTGGAAGATGCCCAAGAAGGCGGTCTGGGCCGGCCCGGCTTCGCCACCGGTGCGGAACGGCTGGGGGCCTATCCCCCACGGTGAGGATATGGCCCGGGCGACAGCCTTTTGGAACGGTGTGGTGCCTTCTGGGATGACCAGGCAGCCCACGTTGGCGGCGCCGGTTTCCTCGAGTAGCTCCATGGCCCGGCGGATGTAGCCGGGCGGCAACATGGCGTGGCCGTCCACCCGGACCAGGTATTCGTGCTTGGTGGCCCGCCAAGCCAAGTTCAGGCCTTTGGGAATGGAGCCGGTCGGGTTCTCAATTACTCGCAACTGTTCGAAGCGCTCAGCCAGGCGCGCCGCCTGGGCTGCGGTCTGATCGGCGGACGGCCCCACTGACATGACTACCTCGAACGGGCCGGGATACTCCTGGGCGAAGATCCGTTCAACCACCTGCTCAAGGTGTTCCGCCTCGTTGCGAACTGTCAGGAAGACACTCACGCCGGGCGGCGACGGCGGGTTTGAACTCACCTACAGAACTCTACTTTCGCTTGACGATTTCTGGCTAACCGGCACGCGCCTGGAGCTCAATTGGGCGCGTTGACCAGCCATTAGGTTAGCGTTGGAGGGTGGCGCCCTGGATGCGAGAACCCGAATACGTTGACATCATGGCCGATGGCACGGTCAAACAGATCAATCCCTTCACC
>JAIRTF010000263.1 GCA_031255075.1 Bifidobacteriaceae bacterium
ACTTGGATGGATCCATCACACCCAGAGGCAAGAAGGTGACCGTGGGGTAGTCATCCCAGTAAAGTTCTTCCGGCGGGATATCTGGATTCGTCATCAAGCGAACTTCAGATTCTGCGAGGGTCGCAACAATCATGTAGGTATCGGCGCAGTTGGAGTAGATGCGGGCCCGGTACTGGCCAGATTGGCCGGTCACTTCTTCCACCGGACTAAACCGCAGGCCGTTGTTCGCCGGGCAGTGCTGGTGGTAATCCCACTCGTCCCGCAGTTGGATATCAGCGGCGTGGCCGGCCAACGGCCGGCCCTCCGGGTCCCACAGCCTGATGTCCGCCGTGTAGAAGTCCGCTGGTGGCTGATAGCCAATCACGCCTTCCTCAAGGCCGTAATCTGCCTGTTTGTCAGCCGTGTTGCGGATTGTCAACTCACCGCCAGCCACTTCGAAATCCGCGAACATCAAACCGTCGGAACTGATCAGTGTTCCCGTGTCCGCCGCAAACAGTCTCAGGGTGTAGTTGCCGACTTGGTTGGCTGTCACCAGAATCGGTTCGCACCGGGCATTCGGCCCGGTGACGCAGGTGATGGATGTCTCATGGTTGGCAGCGAAGAACGCGCCTCCCTCGGGAGAGGAACTGTCAGCCGGCTCGATGGTCAGCCGCGCGCGAGTTCCCACTCCCTCGGCCACGTTGTAGGCGGTGCCGGCGGCCACTGCGCCCACCATGAACTTGTAGAAGCCGCCCACTGGAACGGTTTGCCCATGCGGTTGTATGCCGACACGGGTTGGCGAACCAGGGTCCACCTGGATAAACACATCGCAGACCACATGCCCCAATGAGCCGCCGCTGGGCGGGTCCACAGTCCAGGAGTTATCCCCAAGGATTACCGTGGCTGCTTGGCCGGTTGCTTCATCAACGCAGACGGTCTTCTCAGGTTGGATCCACCATGGTCCCCTGTCTGAGCTGTTGGTTGGGCCGGCGGCGGTCATGGTGATGGTCACAGGCTGGGCCGGGATTTCCGGCGCCACTTGGAATTGGCCGCCCTCAACAAGCGGAGTTTGCGGCTGGGCATTGGATGGAAATCTGGAGATGGTATTGGTGACGCCAAACCGCAGTGTGTGAGAGCCTCCATAGTTGTTCTGACTCATCAGCGCCTCGTTGTGGGTTCTGACGGTGATCAGCGAATCGGTGATCCCGAATGCGTAGTCCTCAACCTCGCCGGCGCCAACGCCGTCCGCTTGGACCCCAGCCGGGACTCGGGAAGTAGCGGTCACGCCGGGATCAGTCGAAACCCTGGCCCTGAGGAAAGCAGTCTGAATATGGCCCTCAGGCGGGGTGGCGGGAACCGTGTAGTTGGCGTAAACGAAGCCGGCGGCATCGGCCTGGCTGAAGACCAACTCTGTTGACATGTTGGTCGGGTCAGTGCGGCCGCTTACCAAAGGCGTCAACCAAGCTTTGACTACTGCTCGGGCGGCCAGCTCTCCAGCAACGTGGGCACGTAGGCGGTAGGTGGAGCCGGGGCGCATCATGAAGCCCTGCAGGCCCTGGAAATCAGCTTCGGTGTAGATTCCGTCAGGTCTGGCGGCGGCGATCTGCATGCCATCATCCCGGTTAGTGTCTGCTTCGGAAGACGGGCGCCCGTCGGTGCTAGTGATGTAGTAGCCGCCCATCCGCAACAATTCCGGCCGGGCATTCGGGCCACCGGAGGAATTGTAGGTCTTGTAGCCGTCTGGTGCGTCTCCCCACGAGTAGTTGGATGTCACCCCGAAGTAGGTAGTCACAACCGCGGGCGAGGTGTACAGAACTTTGATCACCGAGTTGGCGCCCCCTTCGGCCGCCAACGGGTCGGTTACTTCCACCGGGTCAACGCCGTCAGCCCGGGCGCCGTAACAGGGGGTGTAGCTAGTGCTTTCGAGCATCTCCTGGTAGTCGCCTTGAGCCGTGGTGCACAGCGGTATGGCTTGAGTGTCGCTGTCTCCAGTCACCGTGGTGCTGACTTGGCTCAGGATCGTCAAAGGCCGCGCGCTGGTGATCCGGTGGGGGCGCAGTCGCAAGTAGTACGGCTCTGAACTGGTTTCCAGGGTTGTCCAGAATTGGCCGTTGCCAGGATTGACATACAGGGTGCCAAGCTTGTGGCGCGTGCCGAACTGTTCTCCCCACACCTCCACGTAGGCGTTTTGGCGTTGCGCTTCCACGTTGACGCCGCCAAGGTTGCCTTGCACCACATTGGCAGTCTGGGCTGAGGCCACCGCTTTGAGCGGGCTGCCAGGCGGCATCAACTCTTCGCTGGCACCGGTCGTGGTGTTCCAACGGCGTAGGGAGCCATCGGAATGAACGGTGTACAGACTTCCACCATGGAACGCCATCGACACAACCGGAGCCGCATCCACGTCTTGGAAAGCCTTGACCACGGAGATCGCCCAGGCTCCATCGGTGGCGAGCAGAGCCCAATAGTCGGGACCACTCGGCTGTTCTGAGCGAACCATTCGGTAGGGGATGGAGTTGCCGTCGAAGGCGACGGCGGCTTGTAACGTCCAGTTGGCAACCGTTGCAGGCTTTCCCTGGGCATACATGTACTGCCCCAGGTTGGTGCCATTCCAACGGCCGGCTGGGGAAGAAACGGAGCGGAACTCTGCGCCAAAGGCCGGCCGGGCGGTGGCACCGTGTTCCGAGACTCGCACTACCCGCAGATATTGGCTGTTGATGGTGGCATTGCCCGCGAGTGGTTCTTCGCCGCGGGTCAGGTACATATCGCCGTCTGGCCGCATGCCACCACCAGGAGCGGCATCTTCATAGCCAGATTCGATATCCGGATCAGTCAGGTCTCCCACGGAGAAGCAATGACCAGAACCGCTCATCACAGCTGTGCTCTGACCAGTTTGGGTGTCCCAGCCAATCTGCACCAGCGCCGGCGGCCCGGCCGCCCGGCGGACAGTGCCCATGGTCATGACATCCCAGTTGTCGGTGCACGGGTTGCCGTTGGCGTTGGCGGACCGGTCATAGCCCTCTCGAATCGCTGCGGAAAACTGTTCGGCCCCGAGGTTCTGCGGGTTGGTCACCAGTCGAGGCCTTGACGTTTGCCAGTCGCCGGCCTGATCCGCTCCCAGCAGCCACAGCTGGTTGGTGGCGAACTGGCCATCCCAGCCGTTTAGGTAGGTGACGGCCTGGGCGGTGGTGGGGTTCATCACCTCAAGCGCCGTCAGCAGCCCGGCGCCCAGCGCCAAGGCGGCGCCCATGGCAACCAGGCGGCGCATCCCGCTGGGGCGGCGGTGCAGGTCCGGCTGGTAGCCCGAGGCTGAGCCTGGTGGCGGGCCTGACGACGCCCTTGACAGCGACGCCCCAGACCAACCGATCAGGCCAGCAACAGACAGGGTTAACGGAAACGAACGCAGATGCATGGCAACGACCTCAACTGTGAGCCGCGCTAGTGGGGGCGGCGGGGTTTACTAATGCTCTGAGAGAACATTAGCGGATGTTTACACCATCACAGGACCTTTGCCTCTGCCGAAAATCCCTGGTCGCGATACGTACCTGGGAAGATGCCCAGGCTGGCCCGTCTGGGGCCGGTGGCGGTTGGTTCAGTACGCGCCCATGGGGCTGACCACGGCCTTGAGAGTGCGGAACAGGATCATCAGGTCTCCCATCAGACTCCAGTTGTCAACGTAGTAGACGTCCAGCCGGACTGAATCCTCCCAGGACAGGTCAGACCGGCCCCCGGTTTGCCACAGCCCGGTGATGCC
>JAIRTF010000297.1 GCA_031255075.1 Bifidobacteriaceae bacterium
GCAAGCAGCCCGGCTCCTGGTAGACATCGGTTTGCGCGGCCTTGATCACGGCGTGGACCGAATCATGCATGCCTTCGCGCGGGAAAAATGTAGCCACAATCACCACTGGATCAGCCATCACGGCCTCCTTGAAGTTGTCTCAGAAACGAAAAAGTGTCATCTCCAAAGTTAGACCCGTCGAGGGCTCCGCTCCGACCGCCGGTGGTCGTGTCTCATGCACCCCAGGTGGGCTGCGTCAGCTGCGTCCGGTCCACCCGAAGGCCCGCGGGAAACGTGCCAAACGCAGCGCGTTGGCCACCACCAGCACTGAGCTGATGCCCATCGCCACGCCGGCCAGCATGGGTGAGGCCAGCCCGGTGGCGGCCACCGGCACCAGGATCAGGTTGTAACCGAAGGCCCAGACCAGGTTCTGTTCAATGACCCGCAGAGTGGCCCTTGACAGGCGGATCGCCTCCGGCACGGCGGTGACCTGGTTCCGCATCAGAGTGATATCAGCCGCGTGGTTGGCCACGTCGGTGCCTGAGCCCATGGCAAAGCCCAGATCGGCGGCGGCGATGGCAGCGGCATCGTTCACGCCGTCACCGACCATGGCGACAACATGGCCGGCCTGGTGTAACCGTCTGACCTGGTCAACTTTGCCGGCCGGGGTCACCCCGGCGAACACTTCAGCTGCGGCTATGCCAACGGCCGCGGCTACGCCCTGGGCTGGACCGGGAGCATCGCCAGTGACCATCACCGGGGTCAGGCCCATGCGTTTCAGCTGGCTGACCGCTTGGGCGGCGTCCGCCTTGGGTTGATCGGTCAGGGTGACGATGCCGCGCGCCCGTCCACCCCAGCCGGCCACCACCGCTGTGGCCGCTTGGCTGGCTTGTTGGTAGGCCGTCTGGATGGCCGGCGGCACAGTCAAGCCGAGCGCCGCCAGGTAGCTCGGTTTGCCGACCGCCACTTGGGTGGATTGTCGGGACAGTAGTTGAACCGTGGCGGTGGCGCCGCCGGCCGGGGTCGAGTCGAATCCGCTGACCTGAGCTTGGACAGCGGGCGCCGCCTCGGTGATGGCCCTGGCGATGGGATGGTCCGAATCTGCCTCTACCGCGGCTGCCAGCTGCAACAACTCCTGGCGGCTGGTGGCGCCATCCGGGATCAACACGTCAGCCAAGGTCATGTGGCCTTCGGTGAGGGTGCCCGTCTTGTCCAGGGCCACCCGGTCCACCCGCCGGGTCGATTCGAGCACCTCCGGCCCTTTGATCAAGATGCCCAGCTGGGCGCCGCGGCCGGTGCCGACCGCCAAAGCCGTTGGTGTGGCCAAACCCAGAGCACAGGGGCAGGCGATGATCAACACCGCCGCCGCGCATTGGAATGCGACCTGCAGCCCACGGCCGGCCAACAGCCAACCGGCCAAGGTGACCAGTGAGATACCGCCAACCACTGGCACCAGCCAAGCCGAAATCCGGTCAGCCAGTTCTTGGACTGGGGCTTTGCCGGCTTGGGCGGCAGCCACCAGGCGGGCAATCGCGGCCAGCTGGGTGGCCTGCCCTACGGCAGTGGCCCGGATTTCCAGGGCGCCGTTCTGGTTGACCGTGCCGCCGGCCACTTGGCTACCGGGGTGGACTTCGACTGGTTGGCTCTCCCCAGTCAGCAGGGATTTGTCGATGGCCGAGCGGCCGTCCACGACCACTCCATCGGTGGCGACCTTCTGGCCGGGTTTGACCAGGAATACCTGACCAACGGTCAACTGGCTGACCGGCACGGTCTGCTCTTGACGGCTGCCATCATGGTGGGTCACCAGCGTGGCCTCAGCTGGGCTCAGCCTGAGCAGATCGTTCAGGGCGCTGCCGGTGCGGCGTTTGGAGCGGAACTGGATCAGCCGTCCGGCCAGCAAGAACACCGTCACCACGGCGGCTGTCTCAAAGTACATCTCGGCTTGGCCGCCGGCCGCGCCGGCTGCCGGAATCAGGCTGAAACCCATCCGCCGGCCAATCTGCCCGGCGCCACCGAATAGCAGTGCCCACCATGACCAAGCTGTCGAGGCAACTATGCCCAAAGACACCAATGTGTCCATGGTGGAGGTGCCGTGTTTGGCGGCCCGCCAGGCCGCCAAATGGAACGGCCAGGCACACCAGATGGCGATGACCGAGGCCAGCGGTGCCACCACCCACTGCCAGCCGGGGAATTGCAACGGCCCAATCATGGAGATGGCCACCACCGGCAGCGCCAGAACGGTGGCCACTGCCAGCCTCTTGGCCAACACCTGGTTGCGGTCCTGGCCGGGCCGGACCGCCACATCCATGGCATCCATATCCATGCCCATCGGATCGCCGCCCATGGCGCTCATGTGGGCTGGGCCGGCGTCATGGGGCCAGTTCGTAGCCCGCTTCGGCGATTGCCGCAATCACTTGGGAGTCTTCGATGGGCCCGTCAGCCTGGACGGTCACCCTTGAGGCGCCCTCAGGCACCAGATCAACATCCACATCGGTAACGCCTGGTACAGCGCCGATCTCATCTTTGACTGCGGCCGCGCAATGGCCGCAGGTCATGCCCTGAACCATGTAGGTGGTGGTGCTCAAAGTGTGTCCTCCTTCAAGTATTCGCTGACCAGCTGGGGGGCCAACCCCACATAGCTGGCTGGGCTGAGCTCCTGCAACCGAATTGTGGTCTGTTCATCCAGGCCCAATCCACCAATGAAGGCCCGAATCTCATCCAGTAACACCCGCCGGCCCCGGGTCAACTCTTTGAGTTGCTCATAGGGATTGTCCATACCCGGCCGGCCAGCCAGCGCAGCGGCCCGCATAGCCGATTGAATTGGTTCAGCCAACACTTCCGGGTTGGCCTCCAAATCTGCTGCCAGAGCCTCAGCGTTGACATCCAGGCCATCCAAACCGCGGGCCACGTTGTCAATCGCCAACAGTGAATGCCCCAGGGCCACACCAATGTTGCGTTGACTGGTCGAATCAGTCAGGTCCCGTTGCATGCGGGAAGCCACCAACGTGGCCGCCAA
>JAIRTF010000323.1 GCA_031255075.1 Bifidobacteriaceae bacterium
GCTGCCAGCGGCTTCGCCGCCGTTGCCGCCCAACCCGACGCTGGCAGATCTGACCGCCTTTCGCATTGGCGGTCAGCCCGGCGCCGTGATTGACTGCCACACAGTTGACCAGCTGATCCACCAAATCCGGGCCGCGGACGCGGCCGGGCGGCGATTGCTGGTCATAGGTGGCGGCTCCAACATTCTGGCCGGCGAACAGTTGGCGGATCTGACCGTGTTGCGTGACCGCCGCACCGGCGTACAAATGTCCCCAGCCGCAAGCCCAACCGACTCGGAAACGCTGCCCACAGGCCTGACTGCCGCGGACGCACCAGTCGAGAGGCTGGCCGTATCTGGAGCATCGCCTGCGAACCTGACCACTCCGAGAGCGTGCCCCGGAGGCCTGGCCGCCTCTGAAGGGGCGCCCGGCAGTCTGGTCAGAGTGGAGGCCCAGGCCGGCGCGCTGTGGGACGGACTGGTTGAGTTGACTGTCAAACACGGTCTGGCCGGGTTGGAGTCGCTTTCCGGCATTCCCGGCGCGGTGGGTGCGGTGGCGGTTCAGAACGTGGGCGCCTACGGGACAGAGGTTGGTTCGCTGATCCGATCAGCCACAGTCTGGGACCGTCAAGACGGCGCTATCTGTGAACTGTCAGCCCAAGACCTGCAGTTCAGCTATCGGGACTCAATCCTGAAACGGTCAATCACGCCAGACAATCCCACTCCGCGCTGGGTGGTGTTGAGTTTGGTGTTCGAACTGCGGCCAGCAGCCGCCGGCGGTCAGGTGGGCTACCAGCAGGTCGCCGAAGCACTGGAAACCGAAGTCGGTGCCACGGCGCCAATTGCGGCAATCCGTCAAGCGGTGTTGGCCATCCGCCGCGCCAAAGGCATGGTGTTGGACCAGGCAGATCAAGACACCTGGTCAGCTGGTTCATTCTTCACCAACCCGTTCGTTACAGCTGAGGTCCGCGCCGGCCTGCCGGCCGCCGCGCCGGTCTTCGCGGCCCAGGGGCAAACCAAGGTGTCCGCGGCTTGGCTGATTGAACAGGCCGGCATTGGCCCCGGTTTCAAAATGAATCCGCAAGCCCGCGCGGCGGTGTCTTCCAAGCACGTTCTGGCCCTAACCAACCTTGGCGGAGCCACCATGGGAGAAGTCATGGACCTGGCGGTCCACATTCAGAACCAGGTCAAGGCCAAGTTCAACGTGGACCTGGCGCCCGAACCGGTCCTAGTCAACGCCTCCGCTTGAGGTTCAACTAGGCGCCGTCACCGCGGGAGAATCCGTGGACCTGGCCGTCCACATTCAGCGCCAGGTCAGGGCCAAGTCCAACATGACCCTGACGCCCGAAAAGCACCTGGTCAGCGCCTCTGCCTAAGGCTCAACAAGGCGCTGCCAGCCAGGCGTCTATGTCTGCCAAGGTCGCTCGCTTGGTGGCATCAGAGGCACGGGAGGCGGCGATCGAAGACTTAGCCAAGGCCGCCAAGTCCGCATCTGACAAGCCGTGGGCGGAGCGTAGCGCCTCATACTGATCAACCAGCCGCGAACCAAAGATCAGCGGATCGTCAGCACTGAGAGACACCGCAGCACCGGACTCCATGATGGTCCGCACTGGGACAGACTCAACCTTGGGGTAGACCCCCAAAGCCACATTGGACAGCGGACATAGCTCCAAGGTGATCCCACTAGCCGCCAAGCGGTCCAGGACCGCCCGGTCCTCGGCTGCCCGCACACCGTGCCCCAGACGGTTGGGTCGCAACTCGTTGACCACCTCGGCCACATGGGCGGCGCCCAGCAACTCGCCGGCATGCGGCACGGACACCAGCCCAGCTTGGCGGGCAATCCGAAAAGCCGGCGCAAACTCGGCGGTCACGCCCCGGCGTTCATCGTTGCTCAGCCCAAAGCCAACCACTTGGCCGGGCCCATCACCGGCGTGGCGAGCCGCCAAACGGGCCAAGGTGCGGGCCTCCAAGGGGTGGCGCGTCCGCGAAGCAGCCACGATCAGCCCAATCTCCACACCGGTGGCCCCAGCGGCACTGCGGGCCTCATCCATCACAATCTCCAACGCCGGGGTGATCCCGCCAACATATGGGCCATAGGTGGTCGGATCGATCTGTAGCTCCAACCGGCGGGAGCCCTCGGCGGCGTCATCTTCAGCTGCTTCCCGAATCACCCGGCGCAAAGCCGGCTCGGTGGTGACGGCGGCGCGCGCGGCATCGTACAACCTCTGGAAACGGAACCAGCCGCGTTCGTCAGGGGACAAGGCCAGGGTGCGTGGTTCGGTCAGGGCGTGCGGTAGGCGCAAACCGGCTGCGCCGGCCAAATCAACCAGCGTGGACATGCGCATGGAGCCCGTGAAATGGAGGTGCAAGTGGGCTTTGGGAAGGCGGGCCAGGTCACGCATAGCCCATGTCCTCCAACTGTTCACCGCCAGGGTGCACCGCATCCAAGTAGCAAGTGTGGACAAAAAGGTGGGCCGGGAGGCGCCTCCCCCGTGGTACCTCCCGGCCCCTCGGGATACCCCAATCCCGAGTGGTTGGCCAGCGGGCCTGCGGTGTCAACAGGCGACTGGCCTCACCGCCAGAGTAAAAGGCGGTGATATAAGTAGAACTGCTTATGCCAAGAATAGCAAAATTACCGGGCCGCGTCTCAGCAGTTGGACGGCGGATCCCGATAGATGGGACGAATCCCTCTCCGAGATGCGCCGCGGCCGGCATTCGCTACTGACCGCCTCAGACCGCCTGTGCCAGCAGATTCTGTATCCGGCCCACGCCCTCCACCAGATCCGAATCGCCCAAGGCATAGGACAGCCGCAGGTAGCCGGAGGGGCCAAAGGCCTCACCGGGCACTACCGCCACCTGAGCTTTGTCCAGAATCAAAGACGCCAACTGGGAAGAGGATTCCAGCTTCACCCCATCAATCGAACGGCCCATCAGGCCCAACACGGACGGGTAGACATAGAACGCGCCCTCCGGGACCGGGCAGTCAACGCCATCGATCTGCTGGAGCATCTCGACAATGGTGCGCCGCCGCCGGTCAAAGGCCACCCGCATCTGGGCCACCACATCCAACGGTCCGCTGACCGCCGCCAGGGCCGCCCGCTGGGACACGTTGCCCACATTGGAACTCAAATGGGATTGCAGGTTGGTGGCGGCCTTGATGACATCTTCGGGGCCAATCATCCAGCCCACGCGCCAACCAGTCATGGCGTAGGTTTTGGCAACGCCGTTCAACACGACGCACTGGTCAGCCAGTTCTGGCACCCGCGAAACAATTGAGGTGAACTGGGCTTCGCCGTAGACCAGGTGTTCATAGATTTCATCGGTCATGACCCAAATGCCGTTGTCCAACGCCCAACGGCCAATCGCCTCGGTTTCAGCCGGCGTGTAGACGGCACCGGTCGGGTTGGAGGGGGAGACAAACACCAACAACTTGGTGCGGTCCGTCTTGGCGGCCTCCAACTGCTCCACGGTGACCTTGTAGTTGGCATCCGCACCGGCGAAGACCGGCACCGGCGTGGCGCCGGCCAGGCGAATGGTCTCCGGGTAGGTGGTCCAATAAGGGGCTGGGAGGAGCGCTTCGTCGCCCGGGTCCAGCAGCGTGGCGCAGGTCTGATAGACGGCCTGCTTGCCACCGTTGGTGACCAACACCTGGCGGGGCGTCACCTCATAGCCGGAATCCCGCAGCGTCTTGGCGGCGATGGCCAAACGCAGTTCTTCCAAACCGGCGGTGGGGGTATAACGGTGATTGGCGGCCTGGCGGGCGGCTTCGACGGCGGCGTCGACAATGTAATCTGCCGTCGGGAAATCCGGTTCGCCGGCGCCAAAACCAATTACCGGATGCCCTTCGGCTTTGAGCGCCTTGGCTTTGGCGTCCACGGCCAGGGTGGCAGATGGTTCAATGGCGGCAATCCGCTTCGAAACGCGGCTACGTGGAGAGGTCACGTTGCAATCATGGCACGTTGCCGCTCAGCGCGGCTCATGGACGCGGAGTTGACCGGGCTCAGGTGGCGCCCACGGGGGTTGATCGCATACACTGGTCGGCTGGCCCTAGCCTCCTAGGTGGCTGGAGTTCTGC
>JAIRTF010000327.1 GCA_031255075.1 Bifidobacteriaceae bacterium
AGACAAACTCATCCGGCGCCAGGGTCAGGTCCACGCCATCGAGCGCCACCACATCGCCGAACCGTTTGGTCAGTCCGCGGACCTCCACTTTGGCCTCGGTGGCCGATGCCGCGCCGCCGGCCCCCGTAGCAGCCGGCCTGTTGGTTTGGTCTTGGCTCATCGTTCAGCCTTCTGGTATCTGAAGAGCCCTCGGCCTAGTGCCCGCATGGCCTGGTCGAAGCACAACCCCAACACTCCCAGCACCAGGATGTAGCCGATGATGGTGTCAGTTTCGAAGTAGCGTTTGGCGACCGAGATTCGGTAGCCCATGCCGCTGGAAGCCGCCACCAGCTCAGCCACCACCAACCAGGTCCAAGCCCAGCCCAGAGTGATGCGCAGGGTGTCGTAGATGCGCGGCCAAGCTGAGGGGAAAACGATCCGGGTGAGGATCGCGAACCGGCCCATACCCAAGGTTTCGCCAAGGTGAACCAGGGGTTGGGGAACTTGGCGCACGGCATCGGCCACCATCAGGACTTGCTGAAAAAAGGTGCCTAGCCAGATGATCAGGAACTTTTGGGAATCGCCCACGCCCACCCACAGAATGGTCAGCGGCACCAAGGCCACCACCGGCATGTAGCGAATGAAATCGAACAGCGGCTCGAGGGCCGCTTCGATCCGGGCGGACACCCCCATCAGCGGGCCCAACGCCAAAGCCATGATGGAGGCCAGCAGATAACCCATGGTGATTCGGTAGACCGAGATGCCGATGTCGCTCCACAGGTCGCCGGCGTGGGCTCGCTCTGCCAACGCGCCGATCACCGCGCGGGGTGAAGGCAGGAACAGGTCGGAGACCAGGCCGGTTTCGGTGACCGCGAACCAGGCAGCAAACAGCACCGCAAAGGTGCCCAGGCTGGTGGCCAGCCATTGACGTTTGGTGAGTTTCTCCCTCACCCGGGGTCTAGGCACTGGTGGTTCAGGGCAGGAATGTGGCGTTGATGGCTGCACTTGGTTCGGCACTGCCATCAAGCAGACCTGCTGTCATGGCCACTTCCCGCACCGCCGGCAGGGTAGAGGTGGCGTATTCGCCGGTCAGAAGTTCCTTGTTTTGTGCCAGGTCGAAGAATTGGACGCCGTCAAAGGCGGTGGCCAGAGCCTCGGCGGTTTCGCCGACGCCTTTGGCGATGATGGCCCGGCCTTCATCAGTGTGAGCCTGGTAGTAGTCAACGGCTTGCCCCCATGATTTGATCAGCCCTTTGACCGCTTCAGGTTTGGCGTTGGCGAATGCGTCAGAGACCATCAACACATCGGAGATCAGTCCTTCTTTGGCGGCTGCTTCGTAGACCACATGCACATCCGAGTTTTGGGATTTGGCTTCGGTGATGTACGGCTCATAGGTCACGGCCACCGGTGTGCGGCCGGCTATCAGCGCGGCGCCGGCTTCGGCAGCACCCATTGGCACTTTGGTGATGTCGTTGACAGACATGCCGGCTTGATCCAACGCGTAGTTCAACAACAGGTCAGAGGTGGTGCCTTCTTCATAGGCAACTGATTTGCCGGCCAAGTCTTGGACGGTGGTGACATCCCCGGTGGCGATGATGGCGTCAGCCGTGGTGGAGGCGTCTTCTAACAGAACAATCGAGGCGTCAACCCCTGACTCAATCATGTGCAGTGCTCCATGGGACGCCACGTTCAGAGCGTCTACTTGCCCGGCCGCGAGGGCTGCGAGCATCTCCGCGTCGCCTTCGAAATCCACCAGGTTGACTTTGAGGCCGTTGGCTTCGAAATAGCCCTGGTCTTGGGCTATGTACCAGGCGCCGTAGCCGAGCCATGGCTGGGTGGCGATTGAGACTTCGATCAGATCCTTGTCAGAGTTGGACTTGTTGGCTCCGCAGCCGGCGGTGGCTAGGGCCAGGATTACGGAAGCAGCTACTAGAGCGGTGCGCCTGTGCATGATTGCCTTTCTTAGGGGCGGGTGGAAAGCCGCGTCTATTGTGGCGCCTGGGCGGCCTTGGCGCAATCCATTGGCTGGTCCTTTGACCGGGGAAGTTGGCCGGTGGCGGCGCCTTTTGCCAACTTCTGGCGAGCGTGGATTGCACTGCCGTTTCCGCCTTGGGCACATGATTTCGCAGACGTTGAGCACTGGTTTGTTCCCAGTGCAACGCGGCGGTGAGTATTTTTGCGGCAACTGTGTCACGGTCTAGTTGTTTTGCCGGTAGCCTGGGGGTTCGCCTCGCTGTGCCGCGTGGCGGATTGCGGAAATTGCCCACTCGGATCACAAGGTAGCGAAATGTCAAAACGTCCCCCGTCAACTGCCGTCCGCTCAATCAATCTCTGGAGCCGTCTCAACCGGTCTTGGGTCAGGCCCACTGCCATGTTGGCGGCTGGGGCCGCCGCTCTGGCAGGCATGGTCCTAGCCCAGGGACTGACAGCTGCCCAGCAAGCCGCGGCGGCCGGGCCGCCGCCGAGTGCGGAGCACACCACCGCGAGTGTCACTCCGACCCCAGACCGTGAGGCCCCCAAAGTAGCGGCGAACGGCATCTCCGGCTACCGAGTGGATGTCACCGCCATGGGGCTGCCTGAGGGCGGCGGTGCGCCGCAACCTTCTTCTGACCGCCAACTGCGGTTGACTCTCAAACCACTTGAGGGGCAGCCCAGTGACGGCGCCTTCTTCCCAGCGCTGGGGAACAGCTACGAAGCCGACCTGCCCACGGGGGCGGCAGGCGAATTGAGTGTCGAGGTGGCCGCAAACCAGGCGGGGGCCTATCTGCTTGAAGTCAGCGACGGCCAGGCCGCGCTCACGCCTGTCTGGGCGCAGGAACTGTACTTCGCGGTTCAGGCTTCGCCTGAACACTCCTTCTTTTACTCTGAAGCCTGGAACGGCATCAACGCACCGATAGCTAACTGGGGAAACCCGGAGGCCGCCTACCAGGACTATCACAGTGTTGAGGTGTTCCTGGCAGACAATACCGGTCAGCCCCTGGAGGGCGGAGACCCGCCGCTATCCATAGCCGCCGCGCCTGGTGATCCCTTCGATGGGGCCGGTTTGGTATTCGCCAACGGAGGCTCGTTCCAGTGCAAACTGCACCCGTGGAGCGGGGCATGCGACCCAGGCTGGTTCGAGATTCAGGTCTATGCCTCCCGGGCCGGGCAGCGGCAAGTCGAAATCACCTATGGAGAACCAGGCAGCGAGGGCAGCTTCAATCTGCATAACCGGTTGGATCCTGGCAGCACTGCCTTGACACTGGACTTTGCCCCTGACTGGCGCCTTGACTGGTCCACGTTGGTAGTCTCCCCGTCTGATCCTGTCGATGACCCGAATGACCCGGCCAGCGACCCGTCCGGCGTTCCGCTGCCCGTTCCAGTGGGTACCGCTTACCAGATCACCTACACCGCCTGGGATGAGGGCCGCACCACTCGCACCATTTGGGGGCATTCCCGGTGGCAGGCACTGGCAATGGAGCTGACGGGTGACGAATGCCACGCCGCTTTCCCCGCGGGTGGGACTGCCACAGCACACAATGTCGGAACCGATGGCCAATTCAGAGATCAGGTGGTTAGCAACCAACCCGGCGTCTGCGAACTGGTGGTTGAAGGACAAGAGCCGCGCACGCTTGTTTGGGTTGACCCGGAGGTAGGGACAGATGTTTCGAGAAGTTGGTTCTCAGTGTCACCAGACGCGGTGGTCGCCGGCGGCGTTGATCAAGGGTCCGTTGAAGTTCAGCTGACCAGCGCGGACGGTGTTCCTATTACTCAAGCCGCCGCGCTGCTTGAAGCACGTCCGCCCGCCGGCAGCGGTATTTCGGTGGCGCAATTCGTTCATGATGGTGGTGGCCGCTACCTGGCGTCCTTCACAGGTGTTGAAGCGGGGGAGTTTCCGCTGGAGGTCAGCTTCAACGGCACACCAATAGGCATCCAGCCTGGCGTTGGTAACAGTGTTGCCACCTTTGTCGAGGCCGGTTCGCCGCCCTCACCGGCCAAATCGCGCGTTACCGTGACCCGATTCGCCGGCCAGAAAGCCAACCATGATGCGCCCGCTTCGACTGTCCGGGAATGGGGCCGGCAATCGATCACAGCGACGTTGAAAGATGCCGACGGCAACGCGGTGGCCTACGGCGCTGGCTCACTGGTAGCGGCGGCCGCTCCGGGAGACCTGCTCGGCGGCATCGGCCTCTACTTTGGCAATGGTGGCCTGTTCGCCTGTCAAGAGGCGCCCGTGGACGGGGCCTGCGCCTCAGGCGTGTATGTGCTGCCGGTCTACTCATCCAAGGCGGGCGAGCGCCAACTCACTGTCACCTATCTACCCGGCGGCCCTGACCAGGTGTTGTTGGTCAACGGCGACCAGCCGAGTTCGCGAGTACTGCGGACCGTGTTTACAGTCCCGCCGGCATCTCCGGCCTATTCGACTTTGGTGGTCAGTCCCTCATTGCCGGCTGATGACCCCGATGACCCACTGGGCCGATCGAATGGCCGTCCGCAGCCGCTCGAGGTGAGCGCTGGTGAACGCTATGTGGCTACTGTGACTCTGTGGGATGAAGGCCGCAACAACCGAGTGCCCAATGAGCAGGTCGAGTTGGGCATGTATCACAGCGATGATGGAACCTTCCCGTTCTGCTTGGCGCAGATTGATGGGACGGATGACTGGGGCGGTTCGCTCTTGGTGACTACCTCGGCATCCGGCCGGGCGCAGGTGGAGATACTCAGCGAATACGCCACGCGCTGCGGCTTGCATGCGCGTCTCGACAACGCATTGGCGTCCGAACTCCAGGGAGCGCCGAAGAACCTGGAGTGGGTACATGGCGAACCGTTCCTGGATGGCGGCCCCAACGATTCCGGCTTCTACGTCGAACAAGACAACGTGCCCGCTGAGGGGGCTACGGCAGGTCGGGTCGCGGTCCAGCTTGTCGACGCCTACTCCTACGCTGAGGGAATATCCGGCCGGGCCGACCAGCTGGCGTTGGTGGCGCCGGCGGGCAGCGGCATAGAGGTGCGGGGCATCAGCGAGAGCGAAGGCGCCGGCTACTACCGCATTCATTTCACGGGCACAGTTCCTGGCGATCACCCGCTGCAGGTCACTTACATGGGCCAGCCTTTGACGGCCAGGACAGAAGGTTGGCCGGATCCGGCGGCGGCCGTCGCACATATGGTCCCAGGCGATGAGCCGAACGTTTCCGCCGCCAACTCGCGAATGAGGCTCTACCGGGAAGGAGACGAGGGCCAGGCAGGACGCCGGCGACCGCCTGGCATGAGCAACAGCGAGATAAGTGGCATTGGCCGACCAGTGTTGATCTATGTGGGCTTGAAGAATGACGCCGGCGAATCTGTCCAAGACCTCTGCAGCGCGCTGAGCTGGGCGCCGGATCCAGATGATCCGCTGGGAGGCGCAGGGTTGTTTGATCAGAACGGTGGCATGTTCGAGACCGAAAACCGTGTCGGTTGCACTGCCTCGATCCATTCCACTGAGCCTGGGGAACGCCGAATCACAGTCACCTATCGCGGCCGAGCCGTTGAATTCGACCTGGCGACGGAAGCTGACCCGGCCGCAACCGTGTTGACCTTGAACTACCGGGCGCCAGGAATGGTGGGCAACACCTCGACGATGGTTGTCACTCCATCCTTGACGGTCAACGAACCGGATGATCCAGATGATCCGCTGAACCAGCCCGATGACCTGGCTGCGCCAATCCTGGCAGGACAGAACTATCAGGTGGTGGTGACAGGTTGGGACCACGAGCGCCGCCGCCGTGCCGGTGCTAGCGACTACGAAGATCTGGTTTTCTCGCTGTTCGGCAAGGACGGCGGGCATTGCTCCGCCTTCTTCGTTGATCCCGATGGACCCGAAGACGCCCCGGGCGGGAGCGCGGTCTACGGGGCCAAGCTTGATGAGAACGGCCGGGCGGTGCTGGATGTCCGCGCCCTCGAATCCACCACCTGCTATCTCAGCGTGTATGGCGGCGCCGGGGCCACGCCGAGGGAGTTGGCCGGCTCGCCGCAGGTGTTGCGTTGGCTCGCATCAGACATTGATGTTTCTCACCCGGGGACTTGGTACAACGTTTCGCCTGAAGGCGTGGTTTTTGGTGGCTTTGACCACGGCACCGTCACCATTCAAGCCAAGGATTCGGACGGCAATCCTGTGGACGATGCCGCCGAAGAGTTGACTGCGATGGCGGACCAAGACGCTGGTATCAGCGTCACCTCGTTCCGTCATGTTGGCGGTGGTCTCTATGAGGCCGAGTTCAGCGGCAGGCATGTAGGGTCCTATTACGTTGCCGCCTATGGCGTTAACACCATCAACTTGAAGGAAGACGGCAACCCGTTTGCCAATATCGTTGCGCCGTCTGCTCCGCCTGGCGGGGTTGATGTTGCCCAGTCCTGGCTGATCCAACCTGAGGGTAGGGCCGCTGCCAACGGGGTTTCCGAACTGGTGGTCGGAGCAAAGATCAATGACACCAACGGCGATCCGGTTGAAGACGTTGAAGTGTTGTTCGAAATCCCGGAACAGGTGTGTGCGGCAGTTGGTCCCTGTCAGACTGGGCCAATCTTGCTCAGCGCCCCGACTGATGACCAGGGTGTGGCCCGGCTGAGCCTGGTGTCACCATATTTGGAGACCAGACCTGCGGAAGGGATCAGGGTTAGGGCGAGGGTTGACGGCGACCCCCTGAGCCGAGTCAAGGAAGGTGAAGAACCCTCTCCTGATCTGGTGGACCAGCCCGGGTTCGCTCTGCTGGGCTTTGACGCGCGGCGGGTCGCTTCGGGCGCCGCTTTGAGCCGTTTGGAGTGGTCTGGTGAGCCGGGCCCAGTTGGTGTGCCTCAAACGGTGACCGCGTGGGTAACCGATCAGGACGGCATCCCGTTCGATGCCGCGCGCTTGCACGTCAGTGAACTGGATCCAGCGTTGAGGATTGTTGGCGACCTGCTGCCTGATGAGGCTGCGGCCATCTCGCTGCCTTCCACCGGTACCGGGGGAATCAACGTGGTCTCCGACACGGCTGGCCGTTATGAGCTGTATTGGTCACTGGCGACGGTTGAGGTCTCCTACCGGGAGTTGTCCCACTCGATCATGGGGTTCATAGGCGAGGGCATGCCAGCAGTGCTGGAATTCGAGGCGACGGCACCACCGCGAGGCGTGCCGGTTGCATCCGAGTCTTGGCTTGTCCAGCACACGGGCACGGCAGCCGCCAATGGTGTCTCTGAGTTGGTGGTTGAGGCGCGCGTCAATGACGCTTACGGCGAGCCGGTTGAGGGCGCTGATGTGTGGTTCCGATTGCCGACCTACGTCTGCCCTGTACGTGCCAGCGATTGTGACAGCCAGGCCAGTGATCGCCGTGCGGTCACGGATGCGGATGGCCGCGCCACGTTACGGGTAGTAAATGAGTATCTTGCGGCCACCCCGGCCGACGGTTTGCAGGTGGCGGGACGCCTGGGCACTCCAATTGGTGAGCAGCTGTTCAACGTCAGAACCCCTGAGGATCCTGAAACGAACATAGTTGGCCAGGCTGGCGCGGTGTTGCTTCGGTTCGAGGCGCGGGAGGTTGCCAGCGGCCCAGACCGGAGCCGTTTCGAGTGGTTGCCGCAGGCGACCGATGTGGGCGTACCCCAGGCGGTGACAGTTTGGGTGGTTGACCAAGACGGCGTACCGTTCCAGGGCGCGCAGGTCGCAGTTGGGCTGCCAGGCCCGTCTTTGAGCGTGGTGGGCGATCTCCTGCCCGATGCCGCGCATCTGGTGACCTTGGTGGACGGCTATGGCACGGTCAACGTTGATTCCTCTTCAGCGGGCGTTTTCTCGCTGGGTTGGGGAGCAGTTTCCGCGACAGTTGCTCACAGCGGTCAGTCCCACGTTGTCAACGGGGTGATTACCGAGGGCGCCCCAGTGGAGTTGGAATTCCGGGTGCCGGTGGTGGAGCGGGAGTTGGATTTGGGTCAGTCGACGTTTGAGTTGGTGGCTCCTGGT
>JAIRTF010000330.1 GCA_031255075.1 Bifidobacteriaceae bacterium
GCGTATATGACGCCGGCGGAAGTCAGTGGAACAAACTCAAAGTGCATCAGGTCCGCCTGGAGCGGGCTCAGATTCCGGACATAGTCTTCCAGGTTGGTCTAACCAGAGGGGGCGCCACGAACCTCAACTTCGCCTCTGCCACGGGCTTCTCTTTCACCAAGGACGGCTTCGACTTCACCGTCCAGGTGGTACCAGGCTCGGGTGGCCGTTGGTACGATGGCGACCTGTACAGCTCGGGAATCTACATCGGCAGCAAGGTGAGGATCACCGCGACCCCCACCGGCAACAGCCTATTGAAGGGCATCACCTTCACTGATCGGAGCGGAGCTGTCCACAACTCTATTTCAGAGAGCCAGCTGCGCCTGACCCCTTATGGATACTATGAAGGCGAGATGATCCTGGGTACGGTGAACACTTCGGCGTACGGCATTGTCGATATTGGCCCAGAGTATTGGGCTTATGGGGCTGCGGACCGAGATCTTAACTTCAACTTGCAGGTCAGCGAGTATACAGTGATCGATTTGGGTGTGACCAACGTAAAGGGCCTACCTGACCACGAAGGTGTAACCATCCGCCAAGACCCCAACCAGCCCAGTGCGATTGTTTTCTATGGCAGAGAGCCCTTCTTAGACACGGTTCCTGAAGGCTGGGACAGGTCTCGCGATTATTTCCGCTTTGGTGCCCTCCGCTTCGACAAGATCGTTCTGGATCCTCAGGCTTACGGCCCAGGCGTCATATTCACAACCACCATCCCCGGTTATCCGCGCATCACGGAGCGAACTGAGATCCTTTTCGCGGAGTGTCACCGTGTGGTTGGAACCATTGTGATTGAGGCGTGGGACTTCAACCGCGAGTTCTTCGATCCGACCTTCAGGGTTGCCAGCCGTACCGTGGAGCGATACGACCCCTACTCCGCCACCTGGGAACGGCGGTTCGCCATCCCACCCCTGGCCTCCCTGCTGATGTTCGAACGTTTGCACGAAAAGATCGGGCCGGCCACGGCGAACGCGTTGACCCTTGAGTTCGCCATCGGCAACACCAAGCCCAACCCGGCTTCTGTTGTGTCGCAGAACTTCCTGGTGGATGTCTACCGCGTGGACTCGGAAGGAGGCAACGATGTGCGCCTGTTCAGTTTTGTTCACGATACGTCCAAGGAACAAAGCGCCTCGGCCGCCGGGCCCGTGGCGGTGCTCAACGTCAACAACCACTTCTACCAGGGCGAGTCGCTGCCGAATGGCTGGCCTCGGGTGGCGCTGAAGGAGGCCAACGTAGGTGGCGTGGTGTACAAGGTCTACACGCCCAGTTACTACGACTACACGGACCTCGAACACCAGACCCCGACCACCTTCCAGGGAGAGCAACGGATCGAGTTGCGGGTTCACCATCCAGATGCCGTGGATGGCCTCTTGACGATCGGCTCGGGAGTGCGAACCGTGGTGGATGATGTCATCAAAGTGATGCGTCCCGTCCCAGACGACAAGCTGGTCCGGGGCGGAGAGGGCTTCGAGACCACCCGCTATGACGCCCAGCAGGGAATGTATCTCTACACGGACAACAACGCCGCCGTGGACTTGCCCAGTCTGGACTTTGACTTCTCCACCATTACCGACACCCTTGACCTATCCGCCAGCGGCGGCCCGGGCGTCTCGGTAGACGGCAACCAGATCACCATTTCTATGTCGCTCGCCGGCACGCCCATCGAGCACAAATCCGGGCCCAACAAAGACAAATCGCCCATCAGCCAGATGAAGGATTATGGTCAGGGTTCCCGGAGTTCCGGCAGTATCTGGGACCCGGCCAAGAGCTCAAGCAAGGACTCGAAGCGCGGCGGATCCTTCGGCGGGGGCATCTCTGTCACCTTGATTTATGACGACTACCAGGGCCGCTACGTCTTTGGCGAATGTATGTTTGTGGTCAGCGGTCAAGCCTCCTTCACCCAGCAATACCCACTCATACCGGCCGTCCCGGTGGCCTATGCCAACCTTTCCGGCGGCGGCGGCCTACAGATCGCCAGTGGGTTCCGCGAGGTCCCGGTCGGTGTGGTCAACGGTCGCATCCAACGCCGAATCCTGTTCAACGGCATCAGTCTGACGCCTTCGGCCTACTTCACCGCTGGGCTCGGCGTGGGCATTGTGGACGTGGTCAGCGCTGGCCTGTCCGCTCGCATCGAAGGACAGTTCGAGGCCACCTTGGCCCGCTCCGAGCTGGTCAAGGGCACCGACACGCTGGACCTGGCAGACGGCTCCTCCCAGGTTACGGCCAGCGGCACCCACCGCTTCTTGACCGGCCAAAACGGCGCCTACCAGAAGACCCTCATGGAACTCGGCGCGCCGAATGGGGCCGCCACCATCACCCTGGAAGCCAAGAGCTTCACACTTCAGGGGATTGCCCGCCCCAATGGGGCCACCATGCTGGTCAAGGTCTACCATCGCGACGCCCTGCTGGATCAACAATCGGTCGATACCTACAACCCCCAACCTCAGGCCCACTCGATTTTGTACCGCTACTCCGGTAGCCAGGTGCTTCCCCTGCGGGTGGAGATCAGCCTGGACCCCGCCGCCGGGGACCAAACCGACAAAGTGCTCCAACTGGATGAGATCACCTACAAGATCATGGAGGAGCTGTACACCACCACCACCGTGCCTGGCACCTTTGGCGACTGGAGCGTCAAGATGGGCATCCAGATGAACCTCCGGGCGCTGATCTTCAGCTTTGACCTGGACCTGATCTACTTCTACCTCAACCAGGACGGCTATGGTTACGGCTACCCAGGTGGTGAAAAGGAACTCGGCACCTGGGGCGCCCGGTCGTTGGCGCCTGATCCGCACGCCGGTGTCTCCAAGCTGGACCGTGATGCCGGCGGTGGGGAAACAATGGCCATGGCCACCCTAGGCGGCGGCTTCGCAGCCTCCCCTCAATCCGCCGGGGACTACTTCGATCTTGGCGACTATGCCCAGAACAAGTCCCTCGACGAGTTGGATTCAACACTCTTCCCCACCGCTCGCAGCCAGATTCTGCAAGTCGGCGCGGAGACGTACTACTTCTGGATTGATGACCCAGGCGTGGCCGTTCGCCCAGACGCGAATCACCGACTGATCCTCCAATACCGGACCAAGTCTGACCCAACCATCCGCTATGTCGACAACGACGGCACTGGCGATTTCGACTTCGTTGCTGAAGTAGACGCCACCGGTCGCCTGCAGATCGCTTGGACCTCCTTCAAGGCAGGCGTGACTGTGCCGGCCGACCTGAGCGGCGCGGATGAGTTCGCCTTCTTCCTTCGGCAGATTGAACTCAAGACCGCCGTCATGGGTAGCGACGGCACCTTCGGTCCGGCCACCGTGGTGGGCGGCACTGCCGATGCGCGGGGTGATTCAATGCCCCGCCTAGCCTCCAACGGCGCCGGCGCCTCCCTGCTGGTCTTTGTCAAAGACGAGGCCGGCAGCTACGCCGCGGACGTCAAAGCGACCGGCGATCTGATTGATCCGGACGCCCAGACGGCCATCGAAGACTGGAACAATGCCCTCAACCAAGGCATCTCCCGGCCCTACGTGGCCCTTGACCAAGGTTCCGGCTTCGGTGCCGCCACAGCAGTCGGCCTGGGCCTGGACGAATCCTTCTGGAAAGTTGGCACCCGGATCACCTCGCTCAGCGCCGGCTTCATTGACGCGTCCCACGTGGCCCTGGCCTTCACCGCCGAGATCCCCAACGCCCAGCAAGGCGCCCACCGGGGTGTGGACAAACTGCTGTTTGTCCAATATGGCGAACTCTCCGGTGGACGGGTGGTGTTTGGCGAAGCCCAACTGGTCCAATCCGCCTTCGACTACGACGCGCCCCTGGTGGATGTGTTTGGCGAAGCAGCAGTCCCGGACCAATACCGCGGTCCAACCGGTTTCTACGAGCAGCCCATCCTGACCCAAGCCGAATTCAAACAGGTCGCCGTACCAGAAGGCAGCGGCGGCCAGGCGGCGGCCACCGAACTGACGTTGTTCTACAAACTGAATGAGCAACTGCTGTTCATCCCGGAAGCCTCCCTCAAAGCCATTGGCGGGCTGACCTCCGGCGCCAAAGACATCAAGACCATTGACGTGATGGCGGCGGAATACGAGTTGAACGTCACCTCAGACGGTCGGCTATACCTGATCTACTCAGAGGCGGCCGAATCCGGCTACGACGCCCAACTGGTCTTCAAACTGTTCAACAACGGCGTTTGGAGCGATCCGGTCTTGCTGACCCACAGCCGGGCCTTTGACCAGGCCGCCTTCGACGCCTCCCAACCGACCGGGGCAGCCTCCTTCGCGCGTTTCACCTCCACGGTTGATGCCGAAGACAACCTAGAATTGCTGGCCCAAACCGCCTACCGGCCATTCAATTTCTCCGAAACCATTCAAGGCCCTGAGGGGAACCAGGAAACCATCCCCTACCTGGATGATTCCGATCCGCAGGCCGCCCGCGAACTGGTCTTGATCACCTTTGGTCAGCCGGTCGAAGCTCTGACCGGCACGGCTATCGAGGTCGATACCGATATTTTCAGCGCCGGCGATGAAGTAGATATCTCCTTCACCGTCACCAACGCCGGCGACGCGATGGTGTCTGACCTGGCGGTAGAGCTCTATGCCGGTACGGACCTGATCGATTCAACCAGTTACAGTGGCGCCTTTGTTCCGGGGGCCTCCTACGACATGGCCTTCACCTACAGCGTGCCGCAGGTTGTGCCCCACGGGACTCAGCTGAACTACCGGCTGCTGGCCGGCGCGGCCCTGCTGTACGAGTCCACGGCCGAGCAGAACTACACCATCCGCTCCGACAAGATGGAGCTGTTGTTCGACCAGTACGAGGTTGAGGTCAACGAAAGCAACGAGGTGGTCTACGCCGCCAACGTGGCCAACATTGGCCACCGCAACCCCTTCCAACCAGTCGAGGTGGTCTTTGAGGCTATGGTCAAGGACCAGAGCGACCTGATGGTTGTCGATACCACCGTGGGGGCCGCCGGTGTGATCCATACCAGCGGGCCGATCTCCCTGGTTTCCCCCAGCGCCTACAACACCGCTGGCCGGTTTGCCATCCCACCGGAGTTGGCCAACGGCCAGTTCAATGTCCGAGCCAGAATTGTTTCCCTGGACCCCGAATATTCGGTGGAGAACAACGTCTCGGTCAACTCTCTGCTCTACCCGGCAGCCATCATCACTACCGGCTTCGAAGCCCAAGGCAACATCCTGGACGTCAAGGTGGGCGATGAGATTGTCCTAGACCAGTTGGCGGTCACCTCTTCGCTGGATACCGCCAGCCTGGACTCCCTGACCATCCTTGAGGTCCTCGAAGGGCGTCCAGACTCGACTCTGGCCTTCGACACGGCAAACGGAGACCGGGTCATCCGGGTGCTCCGGGCGCCTGCCTCCAAGGGCACAGTCCCGGTCAAAGTCCAGTTCAACATTGACGGTTCGACCGTTTCACAATGGTTGATTCTGAACGTCAGTGCGGGTGACCCGCTTAACCTGACGGGCGATTCCGCCGCTGATGGCGTTGACTATGGGTCCACCGGATGGCCACGCCAGACTGTGACCCCGCCAAGCCCCTATCTGGAGGACGATTTCGTTGTGGCGGGCTCAGGAGATGTGATGAGGTTCGCCTTTGACGGCACCGGCTTCACAATCCACGGCGACAAGTCCGACGATGGTGCCATGCACGTCGAGGTGTTCACAGACAGCAGCCGAGACCCCGCGTCGCGGATCCAGGACGTGTACTGGGTGCCGACGAATGTCGATCCCGAATACAACGTGAGCTTGATAAACGTTGAACTAGGGACAACGCCACAGACGTACTACGTTCAGATCACCTCCACGGGAACCTCCCTGGTGCTGGACTATATCCAGATTGAAGGTGTGCACCAAGACCTGCCGCCGGAGCTGGGAACCAACCCTGCTGCCGGCGCCGCAGCGGAACTGGACCATCCGCTCGTCGATGGCCGCAACCGCCTGGGCACCGTTGAACTGACCTTCACCGACCCCGTCCAAGAAGCCGGCGGCGCCGATATGAGCCAGTTCCAGCTGCCCTTCCGGGTAGAAAACGCGGCCGGAACCCAGCTTGAGCCGGACGTCCAGTTCACCTACGCCGGGCTATCCAACGGCGGTAAGACCGCCACCTTCACCCACCCGGCCCTATCCAGCCGGGCAGACCAAGCAGCGGTCAGATACGTACTGAACACCACCGAAATTCCCGACGGGTTCCTGGTCTCTGTCAACGGCTCCAGTCTGTTGCGCGCCATCCCGAAACCCGGCGAGGTGGTCTTTGAACTGTCCGAATCCAAGATCGCGTCCATCTCCGTAGTCGATGACCCATCGCTGCCGGACGGCACCGTCAAGAAGTCCCTCCAAGTGGCCTTCGAAAAGCCGATCGCTGCCGACCGCCTGGACGGCACCCAGATCCGCTACACGGTCAACGGCCGCCCGGTGAGCTACACCTACGCTGAAACCAACGCCGCCGGTCTGGCCATCTACCGGGCCGAAGTCAGCCCAGAGCCAGCCGAAGACAGCCTGAACTTTGCCTTCCAAGGCGGCATTGACCTGCGCGAAGGCAGATACGCCCTGATCTCTGCCGATGGCAACTATGTTGACGGCGGCATCGCCAACCCAGGCGGTGCACTGGACTTCGGCTACACCCGCGCCCAGGCCGGCCAGGCCACCGTTCACCGGCGCATCCACACCGAATCACAAGACGTCTACGAGACAATCGGCGCCCAAGTGGTCTTCGATCAGCCAGTTGCGGTTGAACACCTCGGCGCCGGCGAACTCTACCTTGAAGTAGACGTCCTACTGGAGGGCGGCGGCCAATCGGTCACCGAAGTGGTCCGGTTGCCGTTCACCTCGATCAGCACCGACCGCAAGACCCTCACCTTCGAATCAGACAGGGCCGTTTACGAAGCTGGGCGGAACGTCACCGTGACGCTCCGGTCCAGTGGCGTGCAAACGGCATCGGGCAAATACGTGCTGTCCGCCGGTGACAAGATCCCGGTGGCCTCCGCGCTGCCGACCTCCGTGCCACCGGTCACCTTCAACACAGCGGCCGGCATCACCGGCGTCAACCTGCTGGTGGACGGCGGCTTCAATGCCGCCGACAACACCCCGGTGGTCCATGTCACCTTCGATTCGCCGGTCCAAGCCTCCAGCTTTGCCGGCACCTGGGTAACAGTCCAAGAAACCGTCGAGGACGCCGCCGGCAACACCACCACCGTTCCACGGCGACTGGTCTTCGATCGGGCTGAACAAGACCCGCCCGGCACCACCAGCGCCAGTGCGCCGGTAGCCATCTTCCGCTACGACAACTCAACCGAACAGATCTCCTTCGCAGCTGGCGAGGTCGCCAAGACCTTCACCCTGCCGGCCGGCTCCTCCATCCAAGGCGCCTCCGGCACCTTTGAACTGCTCAGCTACGACGGCAACGTTCGGATTGACCCGCTGATTGGCGTGGCCGCCGCCGCACCGGTCGCCTACACCAAGGCCCAGGCCACCTCTGCCACCTTGGTCAGAACCCCAGGAACGGCCAGCGGCCAAGGCAACACTCTGACCCTGAGTGTCACCTTTGACCAGCCGCTGACCCTCAACTCCGCCACCGGCGTCACC
>JAIRTF010000124.1 GCA_031255075.1 Bifidobacteriaceae bacterium
TGGCCTACACCCTGGGCGGGGCGGCTTTGGTGGGAGGTTCTGGTCTGACCGGGTCCGCCTCTGGGGCGGTGGCGGTCGGTTTGGTGGAAGCAGCGTCCAACACGCTTTACGTTTCACCAGCGCTGAGCAGGGACGGCCAGACGCCCGGCTTCGCGGACCTGCAGGCGGCGGCGGCCACCTTGGAGCGGTTTGACTCCGTCCTGGTGGCGGCCCCCTACCAGGCGTTCGCTCCTGGTGATGTGGAGATCCGCCGGCTGCCGCCCAGCACCTCTACCCACCCCATTCCAGTCAAAGCGGACATTGTTGTGTGCGATTCGCGCTACCCCGAACGCCTCGGGGGCCAGGTCGCTATGGGCGGCCCGCTGACTTTGATGGACAACAGCTGGGGTGGTGTGGTGGCGGTACTGGGTTCACATGCAGCCGAGCTATTGAATGTGGCGGATACGGATGCGGACACCGTCGTCTGGGTCAATCAGCACCAGGTAGCGGTGACGGCTTTGCTGGCGCCTAGCGGTAACGAGGGGCTGGATGGCGCGGTGCTGCTATCCCCCCAGGCCACTGGTCTGTTGGGCTCTGGTGCTTCACCAAAGGTGCTGGTGGGAACCATTGCGGGCCGGGCCGAAGCCTTGGAGGACGCCATTCCGATGGCGCTTTCGCCGGACAACCCCGGCGGTGTGGAAGTGTCCGTGCCATCCGGGTTGGCCTCGCTGCAAGGCAAAGTGGCATCCGATTTGAGTGGCTTGATGAGCACCTTGGGTTGGGTGATTCTGGCCCTGGCCGCCATGAGCGCCGCTACTTCAATGCTGTTGTCAATTCACCAGCGCGCTCCGGAGGTGGCTTTGCGCCGGGCGGTGGGGGCCAGCCGCTGGGCTATCTGGCGTGGGTTTATGACTGAAGGCGCTCTGATCGGTCTGGCTGGCGGCTTGGTTGGCGCCCTGCTGGGCGTAGCCGGAACCATTTGGATGGCCCGCGCCCGCGGGTGGACCCCAACTGTTGGTCTTCAACTGCCTCTAACCGCCGTGCTGCTGGGGTTGGCTACAGCCATCTTGGCCGCGGCCCTGCCCGCCGCCCATGCCGCCCACCGCAACCCAGCCGTCTTACTCAGGGGAACCTAGCCTGACCAGCCCTTTGATAGACCCAGTCCAGCTTCGCCATACAGGCCGAGAACTATCGGGAGGTATGGACTATGGGAGTCTCGAAGGGTTTCGTTGCGTGAGCCGTCGCCTCAGTTGTTGGCGTGGTGGTGGCTGGTTGTCAAAAGCAGTCCAATGATGCGGGCGTTGAGCCAGTGGTGACGTTCGATTGGGTGAACGTTGAGATCGGCATGCCGCTGGATGCGTACGGCACGTGTATCGCCGAAGAGCGCAACAAGTTCGTCTGGGTGGGGCGAGGCGTGATCTTTTCACGGTGGGAGGTCCTGGGGATGGGTTGGATGACCCCTTACGACGAAGCCGCAAAGGATCGCCGTTGGAAGGCTGCTGGCGATGAGTGGATCGAATGCGTAGTTGAGAAGGGATACCCGGCGCCTGAGGAGTTGTTCGGGCTGCTGGTACCAGAGGATGCTTCAGCGGAAGTGGCGGCGAAATCTCGTGTCGATGCGGCGCGCTGTTCAGACGAAAACGGAATTGCCAAGAAGCTTGCTGAGGTTGAGGCGGAGTATCAAGTGAAGTACATCAACGAGCATGAGGCCGAGTTGGTGGAGATTCAACGGCGAACCCAACAGATGGTGGAGGAAGCCAAAGTATTGGTGAAAGAAGCCGGCTTTTCCTGGTAACCACCAACGTCCAGGCGGCCCGCGCCGAAGTCGTTGTAGACGCCAAGGAAGGCTTCGCCAGGGTCGGTCGCGACGCTGATACGAGATGGTCTTCACCATTCGCTGGCGGGGAGTGGCTCCGCTTCGACGTCTGCGCTCTTGACTGCCCCTTCATCCCGGTTCTTGGCCAGTCGACGGCGCAGGGGACATAGGCTTGGGGTTATGGAATCCTCCGGCGCTGACGCCCTTGTAGTTGGAGAATCGCTGATAGACATTGTGCCCGCGGCGGATGGCGGCACGGCGGAGCTGCCCGGGGGTAGTCCGTTGAACGCTGCCATCGGCTTGGGGCGTCTGGGCCGCAACGTGGAACTGGCCACTTGGATTGGGCAGGACCCGCGCGGCGCTGCCATCCAACGGCACCTGGCGGCTTCCCATGTGAACCTATCGCAAGGTTCTGACCAGGCAAAACGCACATCCAGCGCGCGGGTCACATTGGATGGGGACGGCAAAGCCCGCTACCAGTTCGATATCAACTGGGAGTTTGCTCCGCCCCCAAGCATCCCACCGCTGCTGGTCCACACCGGTTCCCTGGCCACCGCCATCCAACCTGGCGCGGAGGCTGTCAGCGCGTTCATCAAAGAACTGAGAAACCTGCCCGGCGGTGGCCCCACTGTCAGCTTTGACCCCAACCTGCGGGCCCAGTTCGCAGGCGACCTAGACCAAACGGTGGCCCAAGTGGAGGCGCTGGTCGCGGCATCGGACGTGGTCAAAGCCTCAGACGAGGACCTGGGTACCCTCTACGGCGATGTCGAAATGGATGAAGCCGCCCGCTGGTGGCTGCAGCAGGGGCCGTCCCTAGTAGTGGTGACCTGTGGCGCCGGCGGAGCCATGGCCTTCGCCCGGCATGCCGAACTTGGCCGCCGCGCTGAACGCACCAAAGTCCAAGACACCGTCGGTGCCGGGGATGCTTTCACAGCCGGACTGCTGGACGGGCTGTGGACCGAGGGACTATTGGGCGCCGCCGCCCGGCCCAAGCTGGCCGCCATTGACGAACCGGCCCTCTGGCGGGTCCTGGA
>JAIRTF010000137.1 GCA_031255075.1 Bifidobacteriaceae bacterium
TTGTTGAGCCATCAATGAACCGAGCCCCGCGCCAGCCAAGCCGCGCGCCCGCTTGCCCGCGCCTTCGCCGAAGCGGTAGGTCCAGCGGAACCGCACGCCTTGACGCATCAGCGGCACCAACAGTGGCAGCGTCAACAGCGCCACCCCGCCGGTGGTTCCCCAGCCCAGCCAGGCCAAAGCGGCCGTTGGCAACGCCTGCGGTTGGTCTTGGTGCCCGCCGGCTATTGAGGCGAACACTACGTAGATCGCTATCACCCACAACGATGACACCAGTGGCGCCAGCGCCGGCCAAAAGAATCGCTTCCCAGCTTGCAGCAGGCCACCAGCCACCAGGCCAAACCCGTATAACGGCAACTGGGCGGCAAACATCACCAATAGGGCGGCGGCCGCATCCACGGCTCCCGGATTGGCAGCCTCGACAGCGCCGTCCAGAAGCAGTCCAGCCAACGGTTTGGCAGCCAACGCCAACACGGCAGCCAACGGCACGGTCACGGTCAAAGTCCAGGTCAGCAGGGCTGAGGCGATCTGGTTGACCCGACCCATGGCGCGTTGCTCCAAGGCTCGCGCCGTCAACGGCACCACTACCCCGGCCAGGGCGCCCCCCACGGTGATCTCAAACAGCACATTGGGCAGCGCGTTGGCCGCGGTGTAGGCCGAACCGACCGCCGTTGATCCGACCGCTGGCGAGAACACCGCCCAGCGGGCGAAACCGGCCGCCCGCGCCACCACCGTCAAGATGGAAATCAGCGCCGCCCCGCCAAGCACGCTGCCCAGCGCGGCGCGTTTCACCCGTCCCCCAATTCCGCGTTACGGTCTGCTCCGCCAGTGTCACTCGGTTGGTCTGCGCTGTGGGCTGGCCCAGCCCCCGCGGCGCCGGTGGGCGGTTCGATGCCGCCGGTCACCTTTGCCTCACCGCCACCTTCAGGGGTCGGGTCAGGAGTTTGACGGCCCCAATCATCAATTCGCCGCAACCAGGGGCGGCGCCGAATCACCGAACTGAACGAGATTCTCTCCGAAGCGACAATCAATCCAGCCACACCAGTGGCTGCCAACAGACGCCCGAAGGGCGTCAAACCACGGACGGCGGCCACGCCCACGGCAGCTCCCAAAGCGTTGGCGCCGGTGTCCCCCAGCATGGTCCGTTCACTGAAGTCGCCTGGAGCGCTGCCCAACACCACACCGGTGATCTCAGCCGCCAACTGATCGCCATCGCTCCGGCGGGCGGCCAACAGGGCTGCCGGCAGGGCCACGGCTTTGAGCGCCCGGCCTGGGCGCAGATCCAATAGGTTGACCAGGTTGGCTGAGCCGGCCACCAACGCGGCATCGACGGCGATTTGAGCGGTCCTCCCTAGCCGGCGCGTCACCTCTGCTGGACGGCCCGGCGGTTGCATCAGCCAGGCGGCCGCCAGGGCACCGGCCCCCAGCACGGCAATCTTCACAGCTCCGGTGGTGACCCGGCCGCGCCGCAGCTCGCCCAAGTGGCCTTTGAGGCCCCGCACTGATCCATCGCCAGCCAAATCATCAACCAGACCGGCGGCCCCGGCGGCGGACACCGCCGCCATGGCCGCCATATCCACGGCCTTGCCTTCGGCGGCGTTGATCAGCCCAGACCAGGTGGCCACACCGCCCCGCAAATCGACTTCGCGGCCCCGATAGTTGCTCCGCAGGAACATCTCATCGGCAGGTGGCGCCAGGCCGGCCACGGACTTGGCGGCCCGCCGGGCGGCCGCCAATTTGCTGATCAGACCCAAGGTCACGTCTCCGGATTGGCAGAGGCATCCGGGCCGCTGGACGGGTCAACCGATCCGTCTGGCGGGTCACCGGTGCCGGTTCCCGGATCTGGTTCCGGCTCAACCGGCGCTGGCCGGTATGGCGGCAGTTTGGCGAAATCGCCACCCATCCCGTAGTTGCCGCTGACACCGTTGATACCGGCCGCCGCCGCCCAGGCCACGGTGATCGCCTCGGCGGTGGTTACCGGTGAAACTACGGTGCTCAACACGCCGCCGGTGACGTTGGCGTCAATGATCCGCCGCACCAGGTCGTTCTTGACTTGGTCCGGCCCAGACACCACTACCGGCAGACCAATCCGTGAGATCGCGTGAATTGCGGCCGGCAGAGTTTCGTGGCGGGAACCATCGGCGGCGTTCTTGTCCACCCGGTGAGGCTCCGGCGGATAGGGGCCGGCCAACACCACCACGGCATCGGCAGCCTTTTCGATGTTGCCTGACACCAGGTCGGCCGTTTCCAGCGCCGTCCACAGCGCGGCCGCTTGCTCGGCATCGCGCACCACCGGCGGCGGCTGTTGGTGGCCTGAGCCGCCGGTGCCGACGGCGGTCTCCTCGCCGGTCGTAGGCGGCTGAACCTCGCCGCCGGCCAGCGCGAAAGCCAAGCCAATACCCAGGACTTCGCGGTCTGAGGCAGCGCCAAGCGCCTCCGGCGACAACAGGGCTCGCAGCGTGGTGGCACAGTTGGTGACAGCCTGCGCCGAGGCGGTAGCCCAGCGGTCTTCGAGGTGAATCCGGCCGCTGAGGCCGGCTCCGGCTACCCCCAGCGCCGCGATGATGGCTTCTTCCCGGGCTTCAACCTCGGTGCCGATGGAGATCAGGGCCACCGACCGTTCGGTCAGCAGGTCACCCAGAGCTCTGGTTTCAAGGGCTGCGAACGTCTCTGAGGTGTAGTCTCCGCGCCGGGCGGCCGCGTCCAGCTCCGCCCGCAGTTCGTCCTTTTCGGCCCGCAGGGCGGAGACCTGGTCCGCCAAGCTGTTCTCGATCGGTCCGCCCAGTGGGCCGGCCCCCAACACCACGCCAATAGCCAGCGCCAGGAACACCGCCACCAGGGACACCACGTGGTACCTGAAGTTGATCATCGTTGCCACACCTGCTTTATCCAAGCCCAACTGTCATCAAAGAACGCGCCCATCAAACCCAATATGGTCTGCCCGGCGGAGGTCACCGATAGAGCCGCGAAGACCGCCACCAAACCGGCCGCGACCAACCACACCAGCTGCCAGTTGGACACCCCCTGGCGGTAGAGCCGGGACACACCTTTCGCGTCCACCAATTTGCCACCCACCCGCAGCCGCGTCAGGAAGGTGGAAGCCATCCCCTCACGGCCCTTGTCCAAGAATTCGGCCAGGGTTTGGTGGGTGCCCACGGCTACGATCAGCGCCGCGCCTTTGTCATCCGCCACAATCATGGCCACGTCTTCAGAAGTGCCGGCCATCGGCAACAGCACATATTCCAAGCCCAGTTCGTCAAGCCGCAGAGCCCCAGGGGCGCGGCCGTCTTTGTAGGCGTGGACAATCAGTTCGGCGCCGCTGCGCAACGCCTTGTCTGACACGGAGTCCATGTCCCCCACAATCAGATCCGGTTTCAGCCCGGCTTCCAGGACGGCGTCCGCGCCGCCATCAACGCCAATGATGACCGGCCGCTTCTCCCGCACAAAGGACCGCAGCACCATCAGGTCTTCGCGGTAGTGGTAGCCGCGCACCACCATCAGAACGGTCTGCCCCTCCAGGTTGGTGGCGATCTGGGGAATCTTCTGCCGCTCCAAGAACTGATCGGATTCCTGTTCGACAAACCGCATGGTGTTGGCGGCGAAGGCGGACAGCGCCTCGGTCAG
>JAIRTF010000214.1 GCA_031255075.1 Bifidobacteriaceae bacterium
CCGGGTGATTGGCGGCCGGGCGATTGGCGACCGGGCTGGCAGCGATCATCGGGGCGGTCATGGTGTCTCCCATTCTGTGGGGCCAACCGGTCTGTTTCCGACCGCTCGGATTTGGGCCCACACTGTGCATTCCACGCTAGGTAGCGGACCCGCCCTGAGCGCTACTGGGTAACGCCCCCAAATCTGGGGGCGGACTACCTAGGGATGATCCCCCAGAACCACGCTGGTGCGAACCGCCGGGCCGCGGCACCGCAGGTTGGCGAGCTGTGGCGAATATCATGGGGGGCGTGCGTATCCACATCGCCTCTGATCACGCCGGGTTTGAGCTCAAACGGGCCCTGGTCCAACACCTTGAAGAGGGCGGCCATCCGGTGGTCGACCACGGCGCCCACGGCTACGACTCGAATGATGACTACCCGGCGTTCTGCTTCGACTGCGCGGAAGCCGTCGCCAACGATCCAGGGTCATTGGGCATAGTGATTGGCGGTTCCGGCAACGGAGAGCAGATAGCCGCCAACAAGGTTCGCGGAGTGCGGGCGGCGCTGATCTGGTCACCGCGCACAGCTCGCCTGGCCCGCCAGCACAACAACGCCAACGTTGGTGGCTTGGGCGCCCGCGAGCACACCGCCCAAGAAGCCATCGCCATTGTCGAAGCGTTCATCGCCGAAGCCTTCACCGAAGATGAGCGCCACCACCGCCGGGTCGATCAGATAGCCGAATACGAATCCTTGGTCTTCAAGTAGGCCGCGCCGGCGCTGCGGCTGGTGGCGGCTAGGAGCAGCGTTTCTCGAAATCGGCTTCCAAAAGGATCGTCAGTCTGGCGAATTCGATCAGGTCAGCCTCAGGGACCAGCTTCTCTATAGCTGCCAGCTGTTCAGGCAGGGTATCCGGCCTCGCCCCGATGTTCGCAGTTTTTCGTCTGATGTCCTGGGTGAGGTTCGCCCACGGCACGGCAACGTCCTTCGCGCCCCTGGGAGCGTAGCGTTTGAGATCCTCAATAGCAGAATCCTTGTCCGCCCTGGACCGGAACATGGCGCCGTTATCTTCCGCCAGCCAGGCCAACTCGCAGTACTTGCCTTTCTTGTAGGCCTCCACCCCGAACACCACGCCAACAACAGTTGCGGCCAAGACCAAGGTTAGGACCACCCAGCGCAGGGGTCCTCTTCGTTTGCCCCGGTCGCGACCCAACTGGCGGGGCGGTGAAGAATAGCTGGAACTCACATAGTTGGACACCCGCGGTGTCCCGAAGCCGCCGGCCATCCCGCCGCCCTGCTCCCACGGCGGAGTCGGCAAAGCACCTGGGACAAACCCGCCAGATCCCGACTGGCCGCCAACGGTGCCTGGGCCGGCAGCGCCCGGTGTTTGGCTGAACGGCCCAGCCGGAGTTGGCATTGGCGCGAACGATCCGCCGCCTGGCGCTCCCAATGGTGGTGAGCCCCCGCCAAGGGCGGGTGAACCGGTCTGCAGGTTTGGGTCAAGCGGCTCAAGAGGGCCACCAAATGGGTTTTGAGTCACAGGCCTGTCCTTTCAGTCACCCGCGCGGAGCTAGTCCTTGGCCCGGTTGGGGCAGCGTTTGTCGAGGTCTGCGTCGATTTGGACATCGAGTCTGGCGAGTTCCACGAAGTCCACCTCATCCTCTAGCCGCAGCACCGTCGCATAGAACTCGGGAGAGTTTGGCGGCAGCCTGTCCAACGAAAGGTACAACTCGCGGTGGGAGTCCAACTCCCTCCACCAGTCGTTGACCGCGTCTTTGGCTCCCAGCGGAGCGTATTTTTTCAGTTGGTCGGCGCGGCGAAACAATTCGGCGGAAGACATGTCTTCGAGCTTTGTCTCGCCGGGGCGAATGATGGCCGCGTCGCAGTACTTGCCGGTCTTGTACCGATCAATCCCGAAGCCCACGCCGACCGCCGCAGCCACCACTACGGCCGCGGCAATCAGCCAGCGCATCAGACCGTTGTGGCGGCGGCCGGACGAAGAAACCACCCGAACGTTCGAGGAGTAGCTTGAGCTGACATAGCTGGAGGTGCTGGATCCGCCAAAGCCTTGATTGCCCAAGCCGCCTGGCCCTTGTCCCCACGATGAACCGGGTAACGAACTCGCCGGGACTGGAGCAAACCCTCCGCCCATTCCAGAGCCCATGCCGGCGCCAGCACCTGTGCTCGGCGCGGGCAGCACCTGACCCAAGGGGCCAAGAACAGGCGCCGGAGCTGCTGGTGCCGCCGGAGCTAGGCCGCCGAAGGAACCCGCCGGGGCCACCCCGCCAAAGGCCGCCGGCGCGGCACCGGCCCCGAAATCCGGCGCCGGGAATGATGACCCGCTGGCGCCAAGGTCCCCCGGTGAGGTCAACCCAGGAGGCGGTGCTGATGCGGCATCGGCCCCGAAGTCCGGTGCCGGAAATGATGACCCGCTGCCGCCGAATCCACCCGGCGAGGTCAATCCGGGAGGCGACACGACCGGGGCCTCTGCGGCGAAATCTGCCGAGGGGAAAGCTGAAGGTGCGTCGTCACCGAAACCGCCCGGCGCTGGAGCCATTTCTCCAAAGGCCGTCGGCGCGGCATCGGCCCCCTGGAACGGCTGAGCTGCTTCCGGCGCGGGAGCGGCGTCAAACGCAGACGGCGGAGCGTCCCCAAAGGCAGACGGCTGGGCGTCCCCAAAGGCCGACGGCGCGGACGGCTCCTCCAGGAATGAGAACGCGCCCGAGGCGTCGGACGCCAAGAAGCCGAAATCATCAAGTGGGGCGGCCGGGGACGGCCCTTGTGAGCTACCCGCGCCAGCTGCCTGTTCCGGCGAGGACTCTGGATTGAGCGGCTCAAACGCGCCGCCGAACGGATTCTGAGTCAAGAGCGCTTACCTCTTTCCAGTTTGGTGGCTACCGGCCTTGAGAGCCGCAGGCACTGTCCACAGCGTTACTGAACTCAGCGGACAGCACTAGTCCCTGCATGGCGCCGCCCGCATCTTCCAGTTTCCGGGTCCGCTCCGCCAAGTCGGGAAAATCGCTGGCCTGTCGCCGCCCCTGCTCCACGGCGAACGCGTCGTTTAGGGTGCGAATGTGCGTGTCGGTGAAATCACGCAGAGCCTGCAGACTGTCCTTAGCCGAATTGGGGGCGGTCTTCTTGAGCTCGTCGAAGTGCTTGACCCAGTCATCGGTGGTCAGGTTGTTGTTCGCGAAGAGGTCATACTTTGGATCAGTTGCCCGGTCACAGAACGCATCAATGTCTGTGCCTGAGAGTTTTGACACCAGGAAAATGCCACCCAAGCTCAGCGCCAGCAGAGCCACCATGCTCAGCACCACAATCTTTCCGGTGCGGGTCATGCCGGTCGGTTCGGGCTCTTGATAAAAAGGAGCGAAACCAGCGCCGCCACCGGGCCCCGCAGCGAACTGGTTGGCCCCCGGTTGCCCGCCGATGCCGCCGAACTGCTGCCCACCAACACCCGGGTTTTGCATGGGGCCGCCACCGAACGGTTGGCCTTGACCGCCTTGCCATCCCGGAGCGCCGGCTGGTCCCGCGCCACCAGCCATGCCTCCAGGCGTGGCCGATGCCGGGGATGCGTATTCGGGCCGTTCAGGATGTAACTGGCCGTCCAGTCCCAGGTAATAGCCCGGGGGCGGTCCGCCACCTTGGGGGTTGGTGGGTTCTGTCATCTGGGGTCTTCCTCGTTCCTGTGGCAATCCAGGCTCATCCTGGGCTGCCGCCTACGCCTGCCGAATCTGTTGGCCCAGGCACTGCCCGGCCTGCATTTACCTTAGCCTGAAGCGCCGCTGCCGTCCCGATAATTGCCTGTTTTGGTTGTTCTGATGGGTGATGGCCGCTGCTCAGTTCGATGTGTCGGACCGGCAATAGTCGAAGCTGAAACCTGCGACCTGGACGGTCAAGTCGGAGATGCCTTCGGCTAGGGCATCTGCGTCCATAGCTTTGGCGCGCTCGTCAAGATCGGGGAAATCGGCGGCGGTCGCCTCGCCGCGTTCGATTTGCGCCAGGTCGTCCATTGTCTGTAGATGCTTTTCGTGGAACGCGGCCAACCGGGAGTGGATCGCTTTGGTTTCAGCTGGGGCGTTGCGTTCGAGGTTTTGGTAGTAGTCCAGCCACTCCGCTGGCGTGGGCTGGCTATCGGGATGTTGAGCCATGGCAGACATGACGAAAGCGGCACAGTAGGCGGCGTAGTCGCCCTGGTCAGCTGCATTTTGGGAGGAGCTGGCGCTTGGGTTTGCAGCTAGTTCTTTGTCATCAGTCTTGTTTAGCGCCTTCGGCACAATGATGATGGCTGCGGTCACGACTGCCACACCAATCAGGCTCAGGGTCACAATCAGCCCGGTGCGTGACTTTCGCGGCGGATTGGCAGCGCCCGGAGAACCGAAGCCGCCTTGTCTAGGGGTCCCCGCGCCCGGCAGTTGGGCTGTAGGTGGCTGGCTGCCGATGCCGCCGAACGGCTGTCCAAAGCCGCCCGGTCCCGTTCCGGCCCCAGTAGCAGGCCCCCAACCAGCGGCTG
>JAIRTF010000179.1 GCA_031255075.1 Bifidobacteriaceae bacterium
CACTTTCCCGCCCCACGCGCCCTGGTGATGCCGCGCCGGCCGCCCAAACTCCCAGGTCACCGCCGTCCCTGCTGCAGCCGCCTCCCGTAAGCCCACCATTTAAGAAATAGTCCCCCGACGGATGGGGTCAACCCCGTTATCCATCGGGAACCGTTCGGGGAGGTGAAGTTTGGGGAAAGGGATGTTTTTCGGGGGGTTGCCGCTAACGTTGGGCTTGTGTTGAGGCGATCCGATGGCGGGTCTCGGCCGGAGCTGAATGCGGGTAGCCGCCGGCAGGCGGCCGGGGCGGTGATAGCTGTCTGCGTCATGACATTGGCGATGATCGTCCTGTTGTTGTTGACCGGCACACGGGCGCATCGCGTGACAAACACACAGGAGTTGGCCGGTTTTGACTACGCCGAAGGCGGCATTGTGCGCATTGAGGCCAGCTGCTTCGACTGGTTCCCTTCACAGTTGCTCACGCCGGAGGACTTCGCCCGCGGCGCCCAGGGCCGCCCGCAACCGATCACTCGCGAATCCGGTCAGTATGGCACCTACCGTCTGGTGGTGGATCTGCCGGCCGGCCAGGTTTACGGCTTGTCCGCCTATTCGGCAACCTATGCGCAACGCTTGTGGGTCAACGGGGTGCTGCTTTCCCAGGTGGGGGTGCCGGGCGTGGATGCGGCTTCGACCACGCCGAAGACGTCACATTATGCGGTGTTTTTCACGGCCACCACGGAGCCAACAGAGATTGTGATTCAGCGTTCGGAGTTTGTTCACGCCCATGGTGGCCAGCTTTACCCGCAGTTCTTGGGGATGCAGGCGTCTATCAAAGCCATGGTGGACCGGGGGGCGCTGCGGGGCGCCATGCTGTCTGGATTCATGCTGCTGGCGGGTTTGTTCCTGTTGGGGTTCTTCTTTGTGTCGCGGCGGGCCAGGTTCGGCTGGTTCGCGTTGGCTTGCCTGGCCATTATGGAGCGCACCTTGTTCACTGATCAGAAGCTGATCATGGTGTTGTTCCCGGACCTGGGCTGGCAGGCATCGCATCGGATCGAGTCCGCCGGCACGCTCAGCTTTGGGCTGTGCGTGTTGCTGTATCTGGTTCAGATGTCGCCGCGCCGCCTGCCGCGGGCGTTGACTTGGGCGGGTGTGGGGTTTTCCGGCTTAGGCTTTGGGTTGCTGTTGTTGGCGCCTTCAACTGTGTACACAAAACCGATCCCGTTCTTGCAGCTGGTCTATGTGGGTCTGCTGTTGTGGGCTTTCGTCGTGCTGGCGAGGGCGGTGTGGAAGAGCGAGGCCCGCCGCAACACCGAATCCTGGCTGGTGCTGGGCGGTGCGGCCGGGTTGGGCGCCCTGGTTGTGGCCGATGTGGTTCGTTACTCCTTCACCGGCCAGTATGACGATCTGAACCTCACCCAAGCCGGCATGGGTGTCTTTGTGTTTGCCAATATGTTGGCTCTGGCCTTGGGGTTTTCACGGGCTGAATGGTCGTTGGCGGCCACTCAGCAGGAGGTGGCGGAGCTGGCCCGGCGGGAGCAGAAGCGCCGCGCCTTCCTGGCGGATGTGGGCCATGAGATGCGCACGCCGTTGACGGTGATGAGCGCCTACGCCCAGTACACCCGCGCCCAGTTGGAGGAGGGCACCGCTGATGACGACACCCGCGACAACCTGAACACCATCTCCCGTGAGGCCCAGCGCCTGTCCGTCCTGGTGGGCGCGGTACTCTCCGATGCGGCCCCGGCCGCCGATGCCGCCGCCCAGCCTCCCGGCACCGAACCTGGCCGGCAACAGGACTGGGAAGGCCGCCAACAGCTGGCAGTGGGTGAGCTGTTTGCGCAGGTGGCGAAGCTATGCCAGCCGGTTCTGTCCGAACGTGACAACCGTCTGGAGGCTGCGGCCCCGGCCGGATGCCCGCCCGTCATGGTGTCCGAAGACCAGATTCTGCAGGTGCTGGTCAATCTGTGCGTCAACGCCAACCGTCACACCGAGGGTTCGGCGATTCGTCTGCTCGCCCGCACCGAAACCGCTGAGAACGCCGCGGCCGCTGCGAACGGAGGGAAGGCCGCAGCTGCTGGAGATGCTGCGAGCGACGGGGCGGTCAGGAACGCCGGGGTCGTGGGGGAAGCTGCGAACGGCCGGGAAGCCGAGAACGCTGCGGCCTCTGGGGACGCCGGGAACGCCAGCGACGCCAGGGACATGGTGGCGATCTGTGTTGAAGACAACGGCGACGGGATCCGGCCTGATCTGCTGCCCTACATCTTTGAACGCGGCGTTTCTGGCGATGGCAGCGCCGGGCTGGGTCTGGCGATCTGCCGGGATGTGGTGGAGTCCCACGGCGGCACCATAACTGTTGAATCCGCCCCCGGCGAAGGCACTCGCATCACCTTCACCTTGCCAGCTGCCGGCCCAGACCAGTCCAGCGCCGCCCGCCCAGACCAGCTCGCGGCCGCCGGCCATGAGCCGCCCACCGGAGCAACTGGCGGCCCGGGCAAGCCGGAAGAGCCAGGCAGACCCGCCGATCCAGCCGGCCCGAACCATCCAGACCAGCCGGAGCATCACGAACACCAGGAGGTCAGCGCATGAAACAAACTGTCCTGCTTGTAGAGGACAACGCCCACATCCTGAAGGTCAACGCCTCGGTCCTGAAAGGCGCCGGCTACCGGGTGTTGTGTGCCGAAACGGCGGCCGCCGCCCGGGCGGAGTTGAAACGCGAACCGGTCGATGCAGCCGTCTTGGACATCATGCTGCCCGATGGCGACGGCGTGGCCCTGTGCCGCGAGTTGCGTTCAGCGGGAGGCCAGGCGGCCACGCTGCCGGTGTTGTTCTTGACCGCCAAGGATCAGAATCAGGACATTGTTGACGGCTTGCGGGCCGGCGGAGATGACTATCTGGTCAAGCCCTACGACCTGAGGGTATTGGTGGCTCGTTTGGAGGCGTTGTTGCGGCGGGCGGGCGCGGCCGCCCGCGAGCCGGTCCAGGTGCGGCTTGGACCGTTGACATTGGATACAGCGGCGATGCGCGCCCGCCTTGACGGGCGGGATTTGGCGTTGACTCCGCGCCAGTTTGCCATTTTGTTGGCGTTGGTCCGGGCTGAGGGCAAGCCGGTGCCGGCTTCGCAGTTGTATGAGGTGGCGTGGGGGATGGCCGCCAATGATGAAGTCCGGGCGGTCCGCCAGCAGGTTTGCCGGCTGCGGTCCAAACTGGGGGCCGCCCCGAACCGCAACTTCTTGATCGAAACCGAGTACGGCCAGGGTTACACCTTGGTCACCAGAGGCCTGCGCGGCGCCCGATGACGCGCCCGCGCCCGCCCGCCAATCGCCGGTCCCAGCCCGCAGAGGTTTCCAGAAAGCCGGCCTAGCAGAGCCGAAGTGGGCCGTAACCCGCACCAGCCAACAAGCTCGGCACCAGCCAGGAGCCGCAGAAAGCCGGAACCGAATCTAGCCCGCATGGCCCGCCCAGGTCCGCGCGCCCCAGAAGCAAATGTGACGTTTCGGAAATCATCCAGGCAGTGGGCGCGGCCTACCCAATAGCGTCAGAGTTGCCGGGCTGACTGCCCGGGCCTGAACGGTGCGCAATGGTCAGCGCTCCGGGCATAACCGAATACCCCTCGCGGGTGCCAAGGCAGGAGTAGCTAGTGGCGCAAAGCCGCCCCCGGCCCCCCGGCCGGGACGGACAATCCGGCGTCCCCGCACGCCCGCGTCCGGCTAAGCGCCACCCTTGGAAATCTCTCAAACCCGGCTCCAAGGCCATGGTGTTGTTGCTGGTGGCGGCACTGGTCGGCATCGGCGTGGTGGTGGCGCTGAAACTGAACCGGCCAACCGAGGCGGCCCCCGTGCATGACCTGGAGGGTTATGACTTTCTGCTCAAGGCGGCCCAGGCCACCAATGAGCTGCCGGCATTGCAGTCCACCATTCAGATTGGCACCGAGGCGACTTTGACTTCGCGCAACAACACCATGGACATCACCGGGGTGTTGGACTTGAACCGGCAGAGCGGCAAGGCGAACTTGCTGTTGAACACCGTGGGCACTTCTGAGATGGATTCGACCCAGGATTTTGAGGTCACCACGCAGCTGTTTTCTGATGGCCAGAAGGTCTATGAGCGTTCTGGTGTGCAGACTACGGAGTCTTCCATCCCGTTGGCGGAGTTCCAAGAGGCTTGCGACGGCTATCAGATTGAGCTGTTCGCGCCGGAGTTGGTCAGGACTCACAACGTTTCGATAGCCCCGGATGAGGCCGGCACGTCCACCTTGGTCTACTACTTGACGGCTCTACCGGAGCCGATCCTGGCTTCGGTGGTGAGCCAGTATGAGACGCTCCTGGAGCAGACCATCGTGGCGGAAGACATCCAGGTGACCAAAGCCCAGTTTGCCTATGTGGTCCAAGGCGGGTTGGTTACGTCCCAGAACATTCGAATCGCCACCACCTACCAAGCGGATCTGCAGCAATCCGCCTACCAGTCCGTTTCTCAAATCAGTTTGACGCAGTCCGGCCAGGGCTATGACTTCTCCTTGCCGCCGCTGCCCCCTTCAACCGAACAGTGAACAACCAAACAGTAAGGATTAGACCAATGACCAGGACCGAGAAGACTGCTCTTGCGGATTCCTCCCTGCCCAGGTGGGCCTTTGGCCGCTTGGCCGCGCGAAAGGTGTTGGCCGCCACGGCCGCCCTCAGTTTGGTTGTGTTGCTGCCGGGGCCGGTAGCTGCCCAGGAACCTGATCCAGCGGCTATCGAATCAGCGTCAACGCAGCTTGGTGACGCGCCGTCCAACGTGGACTACTCCAAACAGGAGGAGTGGGAGCAGGTCTTCCCGAACGGCACGTTCATTGTGGAGCATTCGGAGTACACCGTGCGGGAGGGTGGTGATGATCCGGACAATCCGCAGGATGTCTACTTGGGGATCAACATCGCTCGCATGGGCGGCCGGGACGCTATGACCACGGTGACCTTCGCGGTCGGTGCTTTGACTGCGGACGATGCCGATTTCGTCGTTGAGGATGACACGCTCACCTTCCAGCCCGGCGAGGAACAGCAGACCGCCTACATCAAGATCTTGGATGACAACCGGGCGGAGAACGACCGGTTCTTGACGTTCACCCTGGTTGATGCCGGCAACGGCCATCTGGGCCACCTGACCACCGCCATGATCCGCATCTTGGATAACGAGGAGTATGTGGAGACGGTGTTTGCGGCATCGGCCCCGGATGTGACGGACAAGTCTATGTCTGCTGCCACGGTCACTGTGACCCGTGATGAGGCGGCGGCCCCGTATTTTGCCTCGGTGGTGGCCAAGACGGCGGATGGTACGGCCAAGGCGGGCACCGACTATGAGGCGGTGGAACAAACCGTGGTCTTTTCCGAGGGGGAGACGTCCAAGGAGGTGCTGATCCCGTTGCTTCAAACCGGTGGCGCCCAGACCGGCACGGTGGCGTTGACTGTTGGTTTGTCTGATCCGAAGGGTGGCCGCATAGCTGAGGGCAGCCAGTCGGTTGAGGTGCGCTTGACCGATCAGAACCCGGATCCGGCCAACCCGATTCACAATTCGGAGTCTCTCAGTGCGGCTTTGGGCGCTGCCGACCAGACGGATCAGGTCCAGTGGGATCCGCGGGATGTGACTGAGAATGAGGCCACTGTTGCGGTCAACCAGAACGATGCCGCCGTTTCACGGCCGTTGTTGCTGGCCAACGCCCTCGGCGCAGCCAGAGGCTTGGCCGCCATCCAACCCTTCAACGCCGCCTACTGGGGAACCGAGCGGGTCCTGACGGATCTGGCCGCCGGCGAGGATTTCTTCGGGCCTTTCGTCCCGTGCCTCTGGAACGGGCGGGCGGACGTCGCCTTTTTTATAGACGCTGCCAAAATGAATGATCCAAACGGATACTGGGACAACGCCGACAAAGATGTGCTGTTGTGCAGCTATTACATGCATAACCTTAACCAATTCAAACGCCTGCGCATCGAGTGGGAGAACAACCCGAGTGGAATTGGCGGAGCTCCTTACACCCACTTTGGATACTATGCAGGATCCGAAGCGAACGCGAATGAGATCAAGGTGCTAAACAACCAGGGGGTTGGCCTGCTCTGGCGGGAGCAGGGCTATCTCAACCCCGATACAGGCCGGGCCAATCTGATCGCCCGCGGAGGGGTACGCCAGGCCAAGACCATGGATACCGTGGACCTTTGGTACGGGGCCGGAGGCCTGTACCCTACCCTAAGACGCAACGCCCGCCTCTATGCCGGCGTATATGACGCCGGCGGAAGTCAGTGGAACAAACTCAAGGTGCACCAGGTCCGCCTGGAGCGGGCTCAGATTCCGGACATAGCCTTCCAAGCTGGTCTAACCAGAGGTGGCGCCACGAACCTCAACTTCGCCTCTGACACGGGCTTCTCTTTCACCAAGGACGGCTTCGACTTCACCGTCCAGGCGGTGCCAGGCGCGGGTGGCCGTTGGTA
>JAIRTF010000289.1 GCA_031255075.1 Bifidobacteriaceae bacterium
GTCGGTACTGGCAGTCGTGCTCAACGAGGACTGACGGATCGAGCACACCTTTGAGGGCGTGTACGACACCATCATGCAATCGGAGAAGAAGCGGAGGGGGCTACTGGCGACGCGCGCAGCAGTTGCATCCAGGCATTGACTTGGATTCTCCTCTGCACCCGGACCTCGCCGGGGACAGGGTTGGAAGACCGAACAAACGGTGGAGCATAGGGGATTCGAACCCCTGACCTCTTCCATGCCATGGAAGCGCGCTACCAACTGCGCCAATGCCCCTCTAGAGCCAGATCATCCTAGCAAAAAGTTCAGCTCACGCCCAAGGCGTGAGGCCAGGCTTGCCTTCAAGGTCGCCCAGATCGTAACCAACCAGGCGCCAAGCCGGTGGGCGGGAGCCGCCGCGCTCCAGAACAGCCCAGTGCGCGTTGCGCATTACCCGCAATCCCAACCAGTCCGTTGGATCCAGTTCCATCAGGGCGGTGATGCCGCAAACCGAACCGCCGCCATGGGTGGTGATGACAACGTAAGAACCTGGGGGGACGGAGGCGGCGGCATCGGCCACGGCCTGGGAGATGCGGGCGGCTGCCGAGGCGCGGGTTTCCATGCCGATCTCCGGCAGGTCCTCCCCTAGGCGCCAACGGTGGAACTGGTCCGGCCAGCGTTCGGCGATCTCAGTAACGGCCAGGCCCTCCCACAGCCCAAACTGGCGCTCGCGGAGACGCTCATCCAAATGCACCGGCAGCCCAACCAGATCAGCCAAAGCCTGAGCGGTGGTGCGGGCGCGGCTGAGGTCGGAAGACCAGATGGCGGCGGGAGCCAGGGGCGCCAATTGTTTGGCGGCGTGTTGAGCCTGGGCCACACCCACCTCATCCAACGGAATGTCTGAGGCTCCCTGAATGCGCCCCTCACGGTTGTGGGCGGTCTGGCCGTGCCGCCAGATCACGGCCCGGGTAGGCGGCAGACGCAGCGCCTCAGACTGAGCCCCAGCCGGGACCCCAGAGGGGCTCCCAGCCGGGCTCGCTGACGCCCCTGCAGACGGCCCGGCCGCCGGGTCAACGGAACGAATTTCGGCCATGGCCCTAGGCGCCAACCGCCGCCCGCATGGCCGGCTCTTCACCGACCACACCGGGCAAATCAACGGTTGGGCAGTCCTTCCAAAGCTTGTCCAAGGCGTAGAAGTCGCGGTCTTCAGCGTGCATCACATGGACCACCAGCGAGCCGAAGTCCATCAGCACCCAACGCGCACCGGACCGCCCCTCACGGCTCCGCAGCCGTACGCCTAGTTTGCCAAGCCGTTCCTCAACAGCCTCCACAATGGCGTCAACCTGCCGTTGGTTTGAGCCTGTGGCCAGCAAAAATACATCAGCTAGCGGCAGCCTGTCGCTGACGTCCAGGGCTTTGAGGCCCTGGGCTCTGGTTGAATCAGCAGCCAGGGCTGCCTCGATTGCCAAATCCCGCGCTTGGCGTTCTTCCACGCAATTGCTCCTTAGTTACTCAGGGTGTGGTCCCAATAATTCTGGCGGCCGGGCGCCGTCCAGGCCAATGCTGGCCGGTGTTTCCGCAGGTCCGCATCAAGTGAACAGCATTCTGATGGCCGCGATTGCCAGGCCTGCTCCCAGGCTGATGGCCACAGCGATAGCTGCCCGCCGGCCGGCTTTGGATGGGGCTTCCCGCCAGGGTGCGTCCGGTCCGTCCAGCCACGGGCCACGCCCGTCCGGTCCAATTTCCGGCGGGCCTTCCCATTCCATGTCTTCATCATCTGCGGTCGCCTCCGAGGCATAGGCGGCGGCCGCCTCTGGCACGGGTGCCACGAATGGCTCAAAGGGGCTGAGTTGGCCACCGGCGGTCACGTTTTGTGTTCCGGTCCACCAGCTGCTTGGGTCGCCAGCGACGGCGGCCGCTTCGGCATCGGCGGCGGCGGCTGCGGTGGCGGCGCTGAATTCGGCGGCCTCCGGGAATCCCATCAGGTCTGATTCGCCAAGCATTCCCGGCATGCCAGCGGCGGCTGCGGCCATGGCCGGGTCAATGGCCGGCTCCATATCAAGCATTGCCTCTGGGGGCTGCAAGAGAGATTCAGGCGAGATGGTCGCCATCGGGGGCGCCACCGGCTCCGCTACCTGTTCGGCTGGCAGGTAGCTGGGCGCTTCAAATTCCGGCACAAACCCGGCCCCCACGCCAGCAGCCCCCACTCCGGAAGGCGGTGGCACGGCCATCGGCATAGCCAGATCGACTGGCGGCACCGTGTACTGGTCGCCTCCAGCCAGATAGGACTGGCTGGCGCTGGGCGCCTGGTAGGCGACTGGCTGCGCCGGGAGTTCCACCTCCGCGCCCACACCCATTGGCCCGGCCGAAGGTTGCTCCACCATCGGCGCCACTTGGCTGCCCGGCGCCCCTTGGTATTCGGCCTGCCATGACGGCGCTTCCACGGCCGGTGCCACCGGTGCTAGCGGTTCGGCGCTCGGCTCAAGGGACGGTGCCATGGGCGCCACCGAGTATTCGATCTGTCCGCCGGGCAACACCACAGCGGCCGATGCCGCCCCGCCCACTCCGCCAGCTCGCCCGGCCAGCAGTTGGTCCAGCACCGCGTCTTCGGCCTGGGCATACGGCGAGATGCCTGCCTCCGGCAAGACCACTGCGTCCCCAGCCCCGAAGGTTGGTTCCGGCAGCGCGATGGCCGCAGTTCGCCCAGCTTGGGCATCCGGCCCAATCACGGGGGCCGATGCCGCCTCCGGACTCACCGCAGAAACCTCAGCGGGCAGTTGCCCGGGCGCCGCATCGCTTAGCTCGGGCACCGGAACTGGCACCGGAATCACCAGCTGTGGCTGGTCCTGCCGAGACGATGGCGCCAGGGCTGATGGTTGATCGGTTTCGGCAGGCTGCTCGGTCGCGGCGGCCGCCGCCAATTCGATTGAGGACCGCCGTACTGGCGCCGGCCGGCCCGGCTGACGTTCGGCAGCACCAACTGACCGTCTGGTCACTGGGCTCCCAGGCGCCAAGGCAGCGCCGGGGGGAACCAGATCCGCCGGCGGTGCAATAGGCACGTCAACGGCTGGAATGGCGCCCATGGTGCCCGTGATGTCCAGTTTGGCTTTGGCCTGCGGCGGCGGCTTGACGCTAACCGCTGGGAATTCGGCACTTGGCCGCGACTCGGCTACCGCTGGCGCGGCGCTTGGCACTATCTGAACGCCCGGTTGGCCGGGTGCACCAGCCGCTATGGCCACAGCCGCCCCGGCCGCCGGCACTACTTCAACGACGGGCCGTGCCAGATCGACCGGGATTCCAGGACTCGGTGCCAGCTGCGCATCACCCGCCAGGTCCACGCCCCCGGCCGCCGGAACCACTGAGACCGCTGGCAGCCCGGCCGGTGGTGCCAACGCTTCCGCAGCGGGCCCGATCGGCGCGGCACCAGAACTGGGTAGCGCAGCGGCGGCGCTGGGCAACGGCGCCGGCTTGACCGCGCCTGGGCCGGACATTCCGGGCGGGAAAACGGCCAGTTCCAAGGCCGGTCGCGGCTTTTGGGCGGCCGCCAAACCGCTGGCCATCTCAGCGGAGATGCGCGCCGCGCGTGCCTGTTCCTGCGCCAACCGCAGCTGCGAGCGGCTGGCCGGATAATCGACGGCCTGGCTGCCCGGTTGCCGGTCTGCGCGGCCGGCCGCGCCGCGGTCAGCGGACCAGCCTCTGGCGGATCCCGTCAATGGCACGTCTGGCAACGCCGCCCCGGAGCCGGTATTGGCTGCCACGCCTGGGCCGGCGGTCCGCCGCGGGCGGGAGCCCGTCTGATCTGGCTCGATCTGCGCCTGTGAGGCCGCGCCCGGAATTCGGTGCCCAACTCCGGAAATGCCCCGGGAGACTGGGAACACAACTTCCGGCGCGCCTGGCGCCACCACTTCGCCTTCACCGGTCTGCCGGGCGGCGCGGGCAGCTTGCCGCGAAGTTGGATGGGCGCCCGATGCCGCGCCGCCACCATCCGTCTGGGTTCGGCTGGCCGCGCGGCTGGTGGGTGCGGACAGTTGGTCCGCCGGGGCGGGCGAAACGGCCAGATGCCCGGCTTGGACGGGCGAAGGCTCGGCCGCAACGGGCGACGGCTCAGCTTGGACGGTGGGCGTCGGCTTGATCGGCGCGGATGGCGAGGCCGGAACCGAGGGGACGGATGGCGCGGATTGGGCGCTGCCAGCGGCTCCGGCCGCGCGACGGCTGATCGGTACTGACGGGAAGGATCCTGGTGGGCGCCGTTCCGGCGAATCCCAGGTGCTGATCGACATGCTCCGCGCGGCATCGGCCCCGCGCCGGCCAACTGACTGCCGGGTGGGGCGTTCCGATGCCCGTCTGGCGGCCCTCGAGGCGCTGGTTGGGGAATTGGGAGCCTCGCTGCTACTGGCGAGCGGTTCCACAATCGGCGCGCTGATCGCGGTCTGTTGGTTGGTCCGTTCGGCGCGGGCACTGGCCCGGTCCAAAGGCACGGCCGGGGCGGGCGCGCCCAGTTGGGCCTTATCGATTCCGCCCGCTGGTCCGGGTGACGGTTCGCCTTTGGGGCGGAGCGGTTTGCTGATGGCGGGTGGCGCGGCCGGGGAGCCGGTGGGGCGGCTAGCGAACCAATCGGCGGAAGCCACCCGGGCGGCCTGCTCAGCCCAAGCCTGGGCGGCTGAACTGGGGGTCACTTTGCTTGGCCCTGGTTTGGTGTCTGGCCCGGCGGCGTCAGATGGCGGCGCGGCTTTGCGGTGTTTGGATTCAGTCACTTGGTATCACCCCGGTAGAGGCGGTATTTGGTGATGTATTGGACCACGCCGTCTGGTACCAGGTACCAGATCGGCAAGCGGGCGGCGGCCCGGCGGCGGACATCGGTGGAGCTGATGGCCAAGGCCGGTACCTCCAACAACGAAACGTTCCCGCGCGGCAGGCCTTGGGCGTCCAGCACATGACCTGGGCGGGTGACGCCCACAAAGTGGGCCAAGCCAAACAGTTCTGAGGCGTTCTTCCAGGCCAGGATTTCTCCCATGGCATCAGCGCCGGTGATGAAGAAGAATTCGGCGTCCGGGAACTGGGTGCGCAAGTCGCGCAGCGTATCGACGGTGTAGGTGGGGCCGGATCGGTCAATATCCACCCGGCTGACCGTGAACTGTGGGTTGGAAGCTGTGGCGATGACAGTCATCAGATAGCGGTGTTCCCCGGGGGCGACCGTTGGGCCGTGTTTATGGGACGGTTGGCCGGTGGGCACAAACACCACCTGGTCCAAACCGAAGACTGATGCCGATTCGCTGGCCGCCACCAAGTGGCCATGGTGGATCGGGTCGAAGGTGCCGCCCATAACGCCAATACGCCGTGGCGCGCGCTCAGCCGACACAACACCTCCTCCGGGGCTGACTATTAGGTCCTAGAACCATAAGTGTCTCACCATTTGCCAGGCCGTTGGGGGATCTTGCCCGGCTTGGACCCAAGTTGAACCTGGCCACAGCCCGGCCCGCGACACAGCGTCAGACCAATTGACGCGGGCTTGGCTGGGTGCCGCCTGCCCGGCAACCAGCCGCGAACAACCTCACGTCACCAGCGCACCAGGCCGGCCGCCCGCCGTCCATGCGCAGCATTGATGCTGGTCAGCGCCTCAACGTCAACCCAAGGCCAGCCGCAGCGGATCGCCGTGGCCGCGGCCGGCAGGTTCAGCCTTCGCGGATTTGTCCATCCCCCAAGCAAATCCACTTGGTTGACGTCAGTTCGGCCAATCCCATTGGCCCGCGGGCATGCAACTTCTGGGTAGAAATCCCAATTTCGGCGCCCAGTCCAAACATGTTGCCATCGGTAAACCGGGTCGAGGCGTTGACAATAACCGCCGCCGAATCAATGGCATCGACAAACCGCTGGGCCTTGGTCAAGTCTTCGGTGCAAATTGCCTCGGTGTGGCCGGTGCTGTAGCGCTGAATGTGGTCAATCGCGGCGTCCAACGAATCGACCACGCCAACGGCCATCTCATAATCCAGGTACTCGGTCTGCCAGTCCGCCTCGACTGCGGGCCGCCATTCGGCGTCCGCCGGAGCGTAGACCTGAGCCCGCTGATCCAGGTGCAACAGCACCCCAGCCTTGGCCAAAGCGCCCAACGCGGCCGGGAGGAAGGCACTGGCTACGGCGGCGTCCACCAGCAGCGTCTCAGCCGCGTTGCAGACCGAGGGCCGTTGAGTCTTGGAGTTCAACACGATCGGTAACGCCTTGGCCAGGTCAGCGGCACTGTCCACGTAAACGTGGCAGTTGCCCACGCCGGTTTGGATCACCGGCACCACTGATTCGTTGACCACGGTCTGGATCAGGCCGGCGCCGCCGCGCGGCACCAACACGTCCACCAGGCCGTGGGCTCGCATCAGGGCGCGCACCCCTTCGCGTCCGTATTCGTCAATCGTTTGGATGCTGTCCGCCGGCAGCCCCTCAGTTTCCACTGCTCCACGTAGGGCGGTGACAATCACCTGGTTGGTCTGCTGAGCGGCGCTGCCTCCGCGCAGAATCACCGCGTTGCCGGATTTCAGGCCCAGCCCGGCGGCGTCTACGGTGACGTTGGGCCGCGCCTCATAGATCATTCCGACCACACCCATCGGCACCCGCAGTTGGCGCAGCCGCAA
>JAIRTF010000307.1 GCA_031255075.1 Bifidobacteriaceae bacterium
GTCAAAGCCGCTGCCTCAGCGTGGGGTGTGCCCGCACCGCAGTGGTAACCCTCACCTAGGATCAGCCCGCGGCGGTCCGTGATAACGCAACCGACCCTCGGATTGGGGCCATGCCGCGGGCCGCGGGCCGCCAAATCAAAGGCCAAGTCCAGGGCTTGGGCGGGAGTCACCACAACGCCGCTCTGGCCACCGAGCGGCCTGGCGGCATCGGCCACCGAAGAAGTCTGCTGGGGTGGGCGGGTGCCGTGGCCGTCCCCCGCTTGGGCGGTCAAATCTGCCACCAGGTTGGCCGCACGCTGGGCCGCCAGCGGCGAACTGCCCTGAAACGGTGAGCTCTCCCCGAAAACGTCCTGATTGGGAAACGCAGCCTGGGCCACGTCACTCGGGTCCGCTGACTGAGCTGTCCCCCCAGCCAGACCCGCATCTTCCCGGTATGTCAACGGCCCAACTCCCTCAGTGCCCTGATCTCCTCCGCCGGGTCACCCGAATCAAACAGGGCCGAACCAGCCACCACGATATCCGCCCCCGCCAAGGCGATCCGGGCCACATTTCGCCGGTCCACACCACCATCTACCTGCAGTTTCAGGTTCTCCAGGCCCTTCGCTCCGGCCGGCGGGCCCTGCCAGCCTTCGGCCATGGCCCGGGCTTGAGCCACCTTGGCCAAGGACCGGGCGATGAATTGCTGCCCACCAAAACCCGGTTCAACGGACATGATCAACACCATGTCCACTTCCCCCAACAGATCGGCTACCGTTTCGACCGGAGTGGCGGGGTTCAACCCCACCCCGACTTGCGAACCAGCGGCTCTGATCTGCCGGGCCAGGCGGACCGGGGCTTTGGCCGCCTCGATATGGAAAGTGACTGACCGCGAGCCGGCCTCGGCATACTCTGGTGCCCACCGGTCAGGATCCTCAATCATCAGGTGGGCATCAACCGGCGCCGGCGAAACCCGCACCAGCCGCCGAACGACTGGCAAACCGATTGTCAGGTTAGGTACAAAGTGGCCATCCATGACGTCAACATGGACCCAGTCGGCCGGTTCAATGCGCTGAAGTTCACTCGCAAGGTTCGCGAAATCAGCGTTGAGGATCGAGGCCGCGATCTCAATTGGCACCGGTCCAGAGTACCGATTCAAATGCGGGACTGCATTGTTCTGCGCTGTTGGCGAAGAACGCTCAGTCTTCGGCCTCACCGGCGGAGGCCGCCAAACGCCGCAGTTTGCGCTCCGAAACCGGCCGCACCCCAAGGGCTTCCGGGGTCCAAGCCAACCCTTCCGAATCGTAAGCTCCGGGCGAGGGGCGCCGGCGGCGTTCGGGTGCCTGGGCGGCATCGGCCAAACGGCGGGTCCTGACCAAGAAACCGGTGTGCGCCACCATACGGTGATCAGGGCGGACCGCCAACCCTTCGGCATGCCAGCCGCGCACCATGGACTCCCAGGCCTGCGGTTCGGTGAAACCCCCGGCCGCGCGAATGGTTTCCACCAGACGCGACATTTGGGTGGTGGTGGCGACATAGGCGAGCAGCACTCCGCCTGGGCTGAGCAGCCGGTGGACGGCATCCACGTTGTCCCAGGGTGCCAACATGTCCAAGACAGCTCGGTCAAAGCTGGCCGGCGGGTAGGCCTTGGCCTGTTCCGCCAAATCCCCCACCTCAATGGTCCAAGCCGGATGCGGGCCGCCAAACCAGGCCGCCACATTGGCTTTTGCCACTTGGGCGAACTCCTCGCGCCGCTCTATGGACACCAGCTGGCCCTGGTCGCCAACCGCTCGCAGCAGTGACATGGTCAGGCCGCCTGAACCGGCGCCCGCCTCAATCACCCGCGCACCGGGATAGATGTCTCCCATCTGGACAATCTGGCCGGCGTCCTTCGGATAGATGACGGTAGCGCCGCGCGGCATTGACAACACAAAATCTGACAGCAGCGGACGTAACGCCACATATTGGGTGCCGGCGGTGGTGGCGACCACGGTTCCTTCCTGCTGGCCGATCAACTCGTCGTGGCTGAACGTGCCGCGATGCGAATGGAACACCTTCCCGGCTTCCAAAATGATGGTGTGGTACCGGCCTTTGGCATCCGTCAACTGGACCCTATCCCCCGCTTTGAACAGGCCGCGGCGCTCTGCCGCACCGGTTGGTTGTTTCGCCATCTGCACGGGCAACAACCCTACTTGGGTGCGCCGGCAGCTGCCCGTAAGGTTGACTGATGCCTTCCACCTTGTCCCCCTCGCGGGCGGCTGATTTCATGCGATGCCCGTTGCAGTACCGGTTCCGGGCGATTGACCGCCTACCGGAGCAGCCATCTGCGGCGGCCGCTCGCGGCACCCTGGTTCACCGGGTGCTTGAGGCCCTGTTCCAACTGGATCCGGCGGAGCGCACATTGGGGGCGGCTTTGGATCTGGTGGCGCCGCAGTTCGCCGCCCTGATGAAGCGGGACCCGGAGCTGTCCAGCCTGTTTGAATCCGCCGATCTGACACCGGAGGCCTTCACCGGCGGTGCCCGCGACCTCGTTGAGTCCTACTTCTCTTTGGAAGACCCGCAGCTGGTACAGCCGGTGGCTAGCGAGCTGTTGATTGAAGCGCCTTTGGCTGACGGGCCGTTGCTGCGCGGCTACGTTGACCGGCTTGACCCCGCCGATTCAACCGGCAATCTGAAGATTGTTGACTACAAGACCGGCCGTTCG
>JAIRTF010000086.1 GCA_031255075.1 Bifidobacteriaceae bacterium
CGGACGTGAGGTGGGCTGGGGCGGGTGGCGCGGCATCGTCCACCGGCGGCCAAACGGCGGCGGCGGTGACCTGTTCATCTGGGCTCTGGGCTAGCAGCGAATAGGTCCCGGGCAGGTCAACCAGCGCCACCGAGGCTGGACCGGTGCCGGCCTGGGCGCCCAGCTTCCACTTGCCGGCCTCGAACATGACCGTGGTGCGGGGCGCGTTCATGGTCTTCTGGTTGGCCCCGGTCAACAAGTTGAAGAGTGTTGATTTGCCGGTGTTGGGGTTCCCTACCAGCAGGATTCGCGGCAGAGCCGCGTCGCTGGTGACATCCGCCTGTGCTTGATTGCCGCCCTTGGTGGCCCTCATGCGGCCTGAACGGTGACCGGTCGGGTCAGAACCCTTGAGGCGATCCGCTTGTCCAATGCGAGCCGGTGACCACCGCAGGCCACCACGGTGCCACCAAACGCGGTGCGCTGCATTACGCACACCACGCACCCGGGCCTGAGACCAATCTCGCTGAGGCGCAACGCCGTCTTGGCGTCTAGTTCGGCTTGCTCAACGCTGAGCGTGCAGCCAACTGGGGCCTCACTCAATTTCACAAGACGACTATATCGCTAAGGCAAGGCTTGCCTATACCCCATTGACCCCTTTCCCACCCGGCGAACAGACTCCTCGACGGTGTGCTCAAGCTATTACCAGAGGCGGCGCAGGTCGCTGACCTGGTCGAAGGCTGGGTCGCAGGAGACTAGACTCAGGCCATGTCGGAGCGCCTGGGCGGCCAGCATGCGGTCGAACGGATCCTTGTGGGGCAGGCGCCGGCTGGGGAATCTGGTTGGCCCCCTAGACAGCAACTGCCGCCCTGGCCGGTTTTGCGCGGGCCGGGGCGGCAGTTGGATGCCTTGGGCAAAGGGTCAGGCGGTGCCAGAAGCTCCTTCCGAAACCGCTACAGCAGCGCGGCCGGCCTCCAGGCGGGCCACCGGCACGCGGAACGGCGAACAAGACACGTACTGCAGACCCACCGCGTTGAAGAAGTGGATTGACTCCGGATCGCCACCGTGCTCGCCACAAACACCCAGACCGATCTCCGGCCGGGTGGATTGGCCCAGCTTGACGGCTTGCGCCACCAACGAACCGACACCCTTGGTGTCAATGGTTTCGAACGGGGATACCTGGAACACGCCCAGCTCCATGTAGTTGGAGAAGAACGAGCCTTCCACGTCATCGCGAGAGAAACCCCAGGTGGTCTGGGTCAGGTCATTGGTGCCGAAGGAGAAGAACTCCGCTGCCCGGGCAATCTCATCAGCGGTGACGGCTGCCCTGGGCAACTCAATCATGCAGCCGATCGGAATGTCCAAGGCCACGCCCTCGCGGTCAGAGACTTCGCGGATGATCCGCTCGGCTTCATCACGCACCAAGTCCAACTCCACATAGGAACCGATCAGCGGGACCATCACCTCAGGCTTCGGGTCCTTGCCTTCACGGATCAACTGGGCGGCGGCTTCCGCAATGGCCCGCACTTGCAAAGCGAACAGACCAGGCACAGTCAGCCCCAGACGCACGCCACGCAAGCCCAGCATTGGGTTGGATTCGTGAGACTTCTCAACCGCTGCCAGCAGTTCACGTTCTGCGTCGGTGACATCTTCACCTAGGGCTTCGCGCCGGGCAATCGAAACGGACAGGTGAGTCAGATCCGGCAAGAACTCGTGCAACGGCGGGTCAATCAGACGGACCGTGGTGTGCAGGCCATCCATCTCAGTGAACAGCTCCACAAAGTCTTGGCGTTGGAGCGGCAACAGCGCGGCCAGTGCCTCTTCGCGGGCGGCTGGGTTGTGCGCCAGGATCAGCCGTTCAATCAGCTTGCGGCGGTCACCCAAGAACTGGTGCTCGGTGCGGCACAGGCCCACACCTTGGGCACCCAACCGGCGGGCTCTAGCGGCGTCCTCACCGTTGTCAGCGTTGGCGCGAACCTTGAGCCGACGCACGGCATCGGCATGGCTCAAAATGCGGTGCACGGCCATGATCAACTCAGCGGTGGCGCCATCGCCCTGGCCCTTGGAGATAACCAAGGTTGGGTCGCGGTCCTCACCTTGGTAAACGGCTTCGCGGACGCCACCGCCAGCAGCGGCCAGCGCCTTGTCCAGACCCTCATCGAGGTACTGGAACACCGGGGAGGCCACCACCGGCACGTTGCCCAAGAAGACCTCACCAGTGGTCCCGTCGATGGCGATCAGGTCGCCTTCGACAACCGTCACGTCACCGACCCGGAACAGCCGCGCGGCCGGGTCCACGTCCAGGGCGTCAGCCCCAACCACGCAGGTGGTGCCCATGCCGCGGGCCACCACGGCGGCGTGGGAAGTCTTGCCACCGCGGGCCGTCAAAATGCCCGCCGAAGCGATCATGCCGCCCAGATCATCCGGGTTGGTTTCCCGGCGAACCAGGATCACAGTGTGGCCCTGAGCCGCCCAAGCTTGGGCGGTCGGCGAATCGAACACGGCCTGGCCAACCGCCGCCCCAGGCGAGGCAGCCATCGCTTTGGTCAGCAGAGTCTTCGGTGCGGCGGCGTCAAACTGCGGGAACATCAGGTTGGACAGCTGAGCTCCGGTCACCCGGTCAAGGGCGGTATCCATGTTGATGAGCCCCTCATCAACCAGCTGAATAGCAATCTTGAAGGCGGCCGCGGCAGTCCGCTTGCCGACCCGGGTCTGCAACATCCACAACTTGCCGCGCTCCACGGTGAACTCGATGTCACACAGGTCGCGGTAGTGGTTTTCCAGGGTGGTCATGATGCGGCGCAACTCGTCATAGGAGACTTTGTCGATCTTGGCCATGTCGTCCAGGGACAACGTGTTGCGGATGCCCGCCACCACGTCTTCACCCTGGGCATTTGGCAGGTAGTCGCCGTAGGCGCCGGGATGACCGGTGGCCGGGTCGCGGGTGAAGGCCACACCGGTGCCGGAATCCGGCCCCAAGTTGCCGAATACCATCGATTGAACGTTGACGGCGGTGCCCAGTTCGTCAGAGATGCGCTCGCGGCGCCGGTAGATCCGGGCCCGCTCGGTGTTCCAAGAGTTGAACACGGCCACAATAGCGGCGTCCACCTGGGCCCGCGGCTCCTGCGGGAACGGTGCCGAGGTTTCGCGCAGCACAATCGCCTTGAAGTCTTCAACCAGTGCTTTCAGGTCCTCGGCTGTCAGATCGACGTCTGAGGCGGCGCCCACGGCCTTCTTCTTGGCTTCCAGGGCGTCGGCAAACAGGTCGCCTTCAATGCCCAGCACGGTCTTGCCGAACATTTGGATCAGCCGCCGGTAGGAGTCCCAGGCGAAACGCTCATCGTTGGCGAACTTGGCCAAGCCCAGCACAGACTTGTCATTGAGCCCAACGTTGAGGACGGTTTCCATCATGCCCGGCATGGAGAATTTGGCGCCGGAACGGACCGAGACCAGCAGCGGTTCGCTGTCCCCGCCCAACTGCCGATTGAACTGCCCTTCTAGTTGGGTGATGGCTGTGCTGACCTGATCGGCCAGTTCAGCGGGGTTGTAGCCGTGATGCATGTAGTAACGGCAGGCTTCGGTGGTGATGGTGAACCCAGGCGGCACCGGCAGGCCCAAGCTGGTCATTTCGCCCAGGTTGGCGCCCTTTCCGCCTAGTAGATCCTTCAGATCCTTGTTGCCTTCGGTGAAGTTGTAGACGTACTTGGGCACGTTGAGAACCTTCCAAGAGTGGTAATAGGAGTCGCCACGGGGGCGGTTGCCATCCAGCTTAGTAGCTGCCGGGCCAACCGCCCATGCTGGATTGGCGCCTTCCATCCGACTAGGCCGGCGGTCAGGCGCCGGTCAGCAGAATGAACCCCGCCATGGTCACCACTGAGCCAACCGTCGAGACAAACAGTGTGGACGCCATCTCCCTGATGGCCACGCCGTACTGGATAGCCAAGATGGTTGGGATGGAAGCTGTTGGGATGGCCAGGGTCACCACAGCCAAGCCGGTGGCCACCTGGCCGGCACCGGTCAGAACCATGCCACCCCAGATCACCGCCGGTAGCACCAGGTTCTTGGCCGCCACGTTGATCCATACCTGCCCGGACAGTGACACCTTCTGCGCAAACAGCACCACCCCGGAAGCGAACAGGGCTACCCCACCGGTAGCTTGTCCCAGCAGCATCAGCGAGGCGTGCAGGGCGGTGGGCAGTTTGACACCGCAGATCACCAACACCATGGCTGCTACCGGTGCCCAGACGATCGGTTCGACCACCGTGGACCGCAGGCTGGCCAACAACCGCCGGGCGGAGCTGGGGTGGCTGGTAGCCGGGGCCGGTTTGGTGACGCTGGCGGCGGCATCGGCGGCCCTCTTGGTGGTCGATGCCGCGTGCACCGACCGGCCGTGCCCCGCTGCCTTGGTGGTCGATGCCGCGCCGCTTGTTTTCGTGATGCCGGCGGGTTTGGGGGCGGTGTGGTTGAGCACCAACATCACGGCCGGCACCTGGATCAGGTTCATGGCGAGTGAGCCCACAGCGATGGCCAACGAAGCATCATTGTGGAACAAGGTGCCCAGCACGCTGGTGCCAACAAACGGCACCGCCGGCCCGGCAATGGCCAGAGCTTGGAGAGCGGCCGTGGGCGCGTCGCGGTGAAACAGATACCGGCTGATGGCGAACACCACAAACCAGCCGCCACCCATGCCAATCACAATCCAGGCGAACATGGCCGCGTTGGAGAACAGCTCCGAACGGGGTGTGGCCATGATGCCCGCGAACAGTGACAGAGGCAGGGCGTATAGCATCACCATGCGGTTCAACACCGCCGCCTGGGCCGGGGCGAAATCGTGGTGCATGCCGGCGAAATAGCCCAGGCCCAGCACCACCACTATGGGCAGCAGGGCCGCGACGAGTGTGCTCACCGGCTCCCCTCCTGAACGGTGTTGGGCTGGCCTGGTGCGGCCGGCGGGCCCAGCCGAGTGCTGGGCGTCTGCCCAAAGTCTCCGTTCTACCGACCGCTCACGGCGGCGGAACCCAGTGGAATCTCGCATCCCGGCCGCGCCGGAGTGATCGCTTGGTGGGGACCGGGAATGGGCGGTTGGGACGATTGGCTCGCGGGCGGGGCAAGGGCCCGTCTAACCTCAAGAGGGCGCGGCGCCCGGCCTGCGGCCTGGCCTAGCCTTCGAAGCGCAATTCCAAACGGGAGGACACTGATGCTCTTCGCGCAGCCCTTAACCACTGGCCAATCCCACGGCGGCGAAGCCAACCTTCGTCTGCCAGAGATCGGATCAGCGCAGATCGCTGGGCTTGACGGCCAGACGGTGCTGTTGTGCGCGCTTGGGGTTTGCTTGCTGGGGTTGGCCTTCGGCGCTTGGAGCTACTTCAAACTGAAGGTGATGCCGGTTCATCCGTCCATGCGGCGGGTTTCCGAACTGATCTTCGCCACCTGCAAGGCCTATCTGCTGAAGCAGGGGCAGTTCCTGCTGATGCTGTGGGTGTTCATCGCTGCGGTGATCGTGGTCTACTACAAACTGGCGGTCGGCTTCGACTGGGGGCGGGTCGCGATCATCATTGGCTTCTCGCTGCTGGGAATGGCCGGGTCCTTCGCCGTGGCCTGGTTCGGCATCCGGGTCAACACCTTCGCCAACTCGCGAACCGCCCAGGCTTCGCTGCGCGGCAAACCCTGGCCGGTCCACGCCATCCCGATGCGCTCCGGCATGTCCGTCGGCATGGTGCTGATCTCCCTGGAACTGTTCCTGATGCTGATCATTCTGCTGTTTCTACCAGGAGAAATAGCAGGCGCCTGCTTCATTGGGTTTGCCATTGGTGAATCGTTGGGGGCCTCGGCCCTGCGGATCGCGGGCGGGATTTTCACCAAGATCGCGGACATCGGTTCCGACCTGATGAAGATCGTCTTCAAGATCGATGAAGATGACCCCCGCAATCCCGGCACCATTGCCGACTGCACCGGAGACAACGCCGGCGATTCAGTGGGCCCCTCTGCCGACGGCTTCGAAACCTACGGCGTGACCGGCGTGGCCCTGGTGACCTTCATTGTGCTGGGCGTCACCCCAGCCATGCAGGCCACTTTGCTGATCTGGATCTTCACCGTTCGGGCGGTCATGCTGGTGGCCTCAGTCATCAGCTACTTCGCCAACGAGGCGATCTGCCGCCGGGCCATGGCCAAGGTTCACGATTTCAACTTTGAGACGCCTTTGACTTCGCTGGTGTGGATCACCTCCGGGGTTTCAATTGGGCTGACCTTCATCACCACCTACTGGTTGTTGGGTCCGCTGGGCGGCACGTTGTGGTGGAAGCTGGCGGTGATCATTTCCTTCGGAACACTGGCCGGCGCGCTGATCCCGGAGCTGGTCAAAGTGTTCACCTCAACCAAAGCCCGCCACACCCGCGAAGTGGTGACCTCCAGCCGCGAAGGCGGCGCCTCACTGAACATTCTGTCCGGCCTGATTGCCGGCAACTTCTCCGCCTACTACCTGGGTATTGCCATAGTGGCGCTGATGGGCGGCGCCTACCTGGTGTCAACCCAGGGGCTGTCCGAAGCTTTGTTGGGCTCCATGGCTGCCACCTCGCCGGTGTTGGCGGCGGCCGCACCGGCTGTGTTCGCTTTTGGCCTGGTGGCGTTCGGCTTCCTGGGAATGGGACCGGTCACCATTGCGGTGGACTCCTACGGGCCGGTGACAGACAACGCCCAATCAGTCTTTGAGCTTTCGCAAATCGAATCAGTGCCAGGCGTCGAAGAAGACCTCGGCTACACGCCGGCTTGGAGTGACGCCAAGCTGATGTTGGAAGAAAACGATGGCGCCGGCAACACCTTCAAAGCCACTGCCAAACCGGTGCTGATCGGCACTGCTGTGGTGGGCGCCACCACCATGATCTTTTCCATCATCATGGCCCTGACTGATTCGCTGACCACCGGGGTGGAGAACCTGTCGTTGGTTCACCCGCCGTTCTTGTTGGGTCTAATTCTGGGCGGCGCCGTCATCTTCTGGTTCACCGGTGCTTCATCGCAAGCCGTGACCACCGGCGCCTACCGGGCAGTGGAGTACATCAAGGGCCACATCAACTTGGGCTCCACCGAAGCTGCCTCCGAAAAGGATTCCCGTCGGGTGGTGGAAATCTGCACCGAGTACGCCCAACAGGGCATGCTGACCATCTTCTTGGCCATCTTCTTCACCACGTTGTCCTTCGCTTTCATTGAGCCATACCTGTTCATTGGGTACCTGATCTCGATTGCCCTGTTCGGCTTGTACCAGGCCATCTTCATGGCCAACGCTGGCGGCGCCTGGGACAACGCCAAGAAGATTGTTGAGGTTGACCTGCACCAAAAGGGCACCACCTTGCATGACGCCACCGTCATTGGTGACACGGTAGGCGATCCGTTCAAGGACACCTCTTCAGTGGCGCTCAATCCGGTGATCAAGTTCACCACGCTGTTCGGTTTGCTGGCTGTGGAACTGGCCACCATGCTGAACAACCGCGGCCTGGGGCTGCTGGTGCACATCTTGGCCGGCGTGTTGTTCCTGGTCAGCGCTGTGTTTGTGTGGCGTAGCTTCTATTCGATGCGGATCAATCGCGGCGCGGACCCGCTGTTGGCAGAGGGCGTAGCAGAGGCCGAACTTCCCGCCTAGCGCCCGCCCCAGGGAAGCTTCCGCAAGCGACGGCGGAGGGATGATGCCGCGCCGCGCGTTACAGTTGATTGTCATTTTCTTGCTCCCTTTTGAAGGAGACAAAGCCGTGTCCTATGTACAAATTGACCCCCAGCGGGTCGCCGAACTGACTGCGCGCGAAGAAGCCCGGCTGAACGAACGCACCCAAATGTCGCGGCAGTTCTACGAGCGGGCATCGAAACACCTCAGCGGCGGTGTGGCCAGTTCCTACCAGTTGCGTGAACCTTGGCCGATCTATCTGGAGGGTGGTTCCGGCCCCAAAGTCTGGGACGTGGACGGCAACGAGATGTTCGATTTCCACAACGGGTTCGGCTCCATGGTCCAAGGCCACGCCAACCCGATCATCGGTGAAGCCATTGCGGCTCGCTACCCCAAGGGCACCCACTTCGCCGCCCCCACCGATGACGCCATCGCCGTGGCAGATGATCTAGCCAAACGGTTCGGCCTGCCGAAGTGGCGCTACGTCAA
>JAIRTF010000116.1 GCA_031255075.1 Bifidobacteriaceae bacterium
CCGCGGGACTGAACAAAGTAGCCCAAGGAAATATAGGTCCACATGTCGGTGGCCAGGTTGTGCAGAATCCGCCCAAACCGGGCAATGTCGCCATACAGCTCAGCCTGCCAATCATGGGCTTCGATCTGGGTGGTCAGCGGATTCCAGCCGAGCCCCAACCGCTCCACAAACCGCTGGCCGATGGCCGGCCAATCCGCATTGGGCACGGCCGCCAGGTGGGCGCCATAGGTGCCGGTAGCGCCATTGAATTTGGCCAGGTATTCGGCTTGGCTGATCCGCCGCAGCTGGCGTCCCAACCGGCGGGCGAAGACCGCCAATTCCTTGCCCAGCGTGGTGGGTGTGGCCGGCTGGCCGTGGGTGCGGGCCAGCATGGGCAGTTCCGCCAGGAAAAAGGCCATCTGCCTGAGGAGTTCCGGGATGCGGCGGGCGGCGGGCAACCAGACGGTTTCAACACCGCCTTTGACCAGCAGCGCATAACTGACAGAGTTGACATCTTCGCTGGTCAACGCGAAGTGAATGATGGGATTCAGCCGCGGACCCAATTCGGTTTCTGGTCCCAACACAGCCGCAGCCTGAGCCAGGCGCCGCTGGAGGAAGTATTCAATGGCTTTGACGTCATGAACGGTTTCGCGTTCAATCTGGGCCAGTTCGGCGATCTCTGCTGATCCGAAGGTTTCAGGGATGGCCCGCAGATAGGCTTTGTCCGCTTCGGAGAGGGTCGGCGTGCCCGGCAGTACTTGTTCTTCGGTCAGCTGGATGATCCACTCCACCTCAACCACCAGGCGGGCCCGGTTGAGGGCTGGTTCAGAGAAATAGTCCAGGAGTGGCGCCGTTTGGGCCGCATAGCGCCCATCCAGCGGGCCTAGGGCGGGCCTCGGCTCTAGCAAGGCGAAGGGAACAGGCATGCGCCCAGTCTAGGACCTGCCCTGAGCGGCCCCAGGCTGCCAACGCCCCCAAGCTGCCGACCCCTGGGAGGCGGGCGGCTGGCGCGGAACCGCCGGAGGGCAGCAAAACGCGGGCGCACCAACCCGAAGGTCAGACGCGCCCGCGTTTCCGGTTGGCCAAGGCCTAGCGGCCTAGCCGAACCGCCAGAGATTGGAGCGCTACTTGTCTTTCTTGGCGTTGGCCAAGACCTGGCCCAACAAGAAGATCGCGCCGGCAACGAAGCCGGGGACCAAGAAGCATTCGGTCATCATCATGGAGTTGCGGGGGATGTCAACAATCACGAACACCAGCAGGGAGATCAAGCCAACTAGGATCAGGGCGCCAGCGAAGCCCATCAGGATGATGCCCCACACGCCACCGGCGATCGGGCTGGGGCCCTTGGGAGCGGCGTAGCCGTACGGCTGCTGCTGACCGGGTTGCTGATAGTAGCCAGCCGCTGGCTGCTGTTGTCCGTAGGCAGGTTGCTGTTCAGGAGTAGTCATGCGCTTTAAACTACACCGCCACGAACCGTTTAGGTAGCTGAGCCGCTGATATGGCCGCCTGGTTTCAAAGGTAGGCGCGGGCTTTGGCGCCAGCTTTGGCGCCGTAGGAGCCGCCGAACAGCAGCGCGTGAACCAGCAACGGGTAAAGCTGGTGCAAACCAATGCGTTCAGGCCAGCCCTCCGCCAAAGGCGAAACCTCGTTGTAAGAATCAAGCACTCGCCCTAATCCGGCCAGCCCAAACAGGGCCAACATGGCCAGGTCTGTTTCGGCGTGGCCGCCGTGGGCGGAGGGGTCAATCAGGGCGGCGCCGGTCCAGCCTTCCCGGTCCGCGCCGGCCGGTTCGATCCACATCACGTTGCCGGTCCACAGGTCGCCGTGGAGCCGGGCTGCCTGCCCGGCCGCCAACAGCCCCGGTTGCGGCGAATCGAAATCGCCGTTGTCCAACCGGGCAGCCACCGCCTCGATGTCGGTCAAGTCTTCCGCTTCCAGGGTGCCGCGTTTGGCGGCGGCTCGGGCATAGGGCAGGACCCGTTCGGCGGCGTAGAACTCGCCCCACCGCCGGCCGGCTTCGGAACAGTAAGACATTGGTGCCAGGCCGATGCCGCCGGGACCGTCCCAGCCGGGGGGTGGCGCACCGAAGTGGCTGGCTCCGGCCGCATGGGTCCTGGCCAGGGCCCGGCCAAAGGCTTCGGCCGCACCTTCAGCCGCGGCCATCGGTGGCAGGTACTCCAAATCCAGGCGGTAGGGTGCCTCCGCCAAGACGCGAACTATACGCGCGCCATCGGGCACCTCAGCCAACCAAGCCAGAGATAACGCCTCCCGCTGGGCTTCTCCTGGGCGGCGGTAGTGCTTCGCGTGTGTCCTGCGCACCCCTCTATTGTGACGGCAGCGGCGGCCGGCCGCACACCACCGATTGGTAGCCACCTTTCCGTCTTGTCCACAGGCGCAGGCGTTATGACATTGGGCGGCTGGGCTCGCCCCGGCAGGCTGGCGCCATGTTCAGCTTCCCGAATGACCCGCTGCATGACGACTTGGAGCAAGTAGCCCGCCAGTTGCGGCTGATCAGCTTCTACGTGGGAGAGGCAGCCAATTGGATTGCCCTGGCTGATCCGCGTGAATGGGTCTCGCCGGCCGCCACCGCCTACCGGGATTGGGCTGGCGATCTCCATTCGCAGTGCAATGACCTGTGGGAACGGACCCGCGAGACGATCCATTACACCGACAACCAACGGTCAGTTCTGATCAAGGCGGCCTACGGCTGATGGCCACCGAATCAATCGACGTGTTGGGTGGCACGGCCGGCAACATCTCTTGTATGGAGGATCTGGACCGGCTGGCGGAACGGTTGGACAATGCCCAGCACTACATTCGTGACGCGTCCCGGAAAATGCTCGCCTGCGAATTGCCTCCAGATGATGGCCTGCCGCTGCCAGGCCAGTACGTTCCACCGACTTACCCGCCGCTGCGGAACAATGTCCGCTTCTTGATGGAGTTCGAGCTGAACCGGTTGATCCCGCCGCCGCCGTTCGGCTATTCCAATGGCGCTATTGACACCTCCGGGCCGCTCAGAAACCTCAGCGGGCAGCTTCAAGATCTGGCTGACAAGGTCCGCCTGGCCCGCCAGAACTATGACGCGGCCGAACGCGCCACCATCCAAACCGTCAGTGGCTGGCAGAAGGCGCGCGCCGCGGTCATCTCCACGCTGGCTTCAGGCGGGACAAACGGTCAAATCATTGCCGCCGGCTTGACCGCCCTGGGGATGATTGGGGACGTCTTGGTGTCACTGGCCTTCACCGGTCACTGGCCGTCCTGGGCGCACTTGCTGCGGAACTATCACGCTGACCTGCGCGGCCTGATTGGCCCAGCGGTGTTGGGAGCCACCCGGTTCCTCCCCGCCTCTACCGAAGAGATCGCCGCCGGCATCTGCGCCAAGGTCACCGCCCAGGCCGGCAGGGGCCATTGGATTTCGACCACCCGGGGCCCAACGGTGGCGGGCGGCGGCGTTGACAGCATCGAAGCGTTGATCGGGAAGATCGGCCAAGTGGCCGGCGGCGACCGGGAACGAACCGACATTTCGATCACCAAGGTGACTGACGCCTACGGCAAGAACAGTTGGTTGGTGTCCATTCCAGGCACCGAATCGATGGCTATGGGGAGCGGGCTCAGCCCCTCGGATAACCTGACCAACCTTGAAGCCGTCCGCGGTGACCTCAATGCCATCGGTCTGGCCGTGACCATGGCCATGGGGGATGCCGGCATCAAGCCAGGCGACCCGGTGGTCTTGGCCGGTCATTCACAGGGCGGCATTGTCGGTGCGGCATTGTCCGCTGACGAGGAATTCGCCAAGGCTTACAACGTCACCGCCGTGCTGACCGCCGGTTCACCAACCGGGCTGCTCAAGCCGTCCCGGCAGGCTCAGTGGTTGTCTATGGAGCATGTCCAAGACGTAGTGCCCGTGACTGACGGCAAACCGAATCCGCACGCAGCCAACCACACCACCGTGGTCCGAGATCTTGACCCGTCCAGGTCCAAGAACTTCCTGCTTGATCCGCTATCGGCCCATCATTTGCCGGCCTACGCCGAGACTGCGGCTTTGGTGGATGCTTCAGGCAGCCAATCGGTCCAGAGCTGGAAAGCGGCCGCCGCACCGATCTTCAACCCAGAAGGGCAAGTTGAGACCACCGTCTACACCGTTGAACGGCTCAAGGGACCACCCTATAAAGCGAAACATGGCGGACCAGGGTGAGGTTTGCGGCAGTCAGCATGGAACGATTGACCTATGCCTCGTGTACCGATTCGCCCCGCTGTTGAGGCCTTGCCCAGCTACCATGCCGGCGCCCGGCCCAATGGTCGGCTGATGTACAAACTGTCTTCCAACGAATCGCCCTTCCCGCCGTTGCCTGGGGTGTTGGCGGCGGTGGCAGACACCGCGGTTGACATCAACCGCTACCCGGCCATGATGGCGGACCAACTGGTTGGCGCCATCGCCGAGTTTCATGACCTGGAGGGTAGCCAAGTGGCGGTTGGGCCAGGTTCGGTCGCCGTGCTTGGCTACCTGCTGACGGCCGTGGCCGGCCCCGGTGACCAAGTGGTTTATCCCTGGCGATCA
>JAIRTF010000131.1 GCA_031255075.1 Bifidobacteriaceae bacterium
CCGGCATGGCTCAGGGCGACGCGATCTGGGTAGAAGCAGAGCCGGCAGCGGCCATGGCCACCGCCGGCGCGGCGGCCGAATTAACTTCAACGGACAAAGGGAGCACTTCCAAATGAGCATTTCAACTGTGATGGTGGTGGGCGCCGGCCAGATGGGCGGCGGGATTGCCCAAGTCATGGCGGCGGCTGGACGCAAGGTCTACTTGAGTGACCTGGACGCCGCGGCTGTCAACAAGCGGATCGAATTCATTGACTCAATCCTCACCAAAGATGAGGCCAAAGGCCGCATCACCGCTGATGAGAAGGCCGCCACCCTGGGCCGGTTGGTCCCGGTGACGGATTTGGCGGCCGCCGCCGAATGCGACCTGGTGGTGGAGGCGGTAGCGGAGTTGATGGATGTTAAGACAGCCGTGTTCAGGGAACTGGATCAGCTGGCGCCGGAGCGGTGCATTCTGGCTTCCAACACTTCGTCTTTGCCTATCACCTCAATCGCGGCGGTGACCAACCGCCCGCAGAAGGTGATCGGTATGCACTTCATGAACCCGGTGCCGGTGATGAAGCTGGTGGAGTTGATTCGCGGTCTGGCCACCAGTGAACACACTTACCAGGCTGTCAAAGCTGAAGCCGAAGCGCTCGGCAAGACCTCCGTTGAGGTCCGCGACGTGCCTGGGTTTGTGTCCAACCGGGTCCTCCAAATGCTGATCAATGAAGCCATCTTCTGCGTCTATGAGGGAGTCGCCTCCGTCGAAGACGTAGACACGGTCATGAAGCTGGGCATGAACCATCCGATGGGCCCGCTGACCTTGGCGGACTTCATCGGTCTGGACACCGTGCTGAACATCATGGAGGTCCTCTACGAGGGCTTCGCAGATTCCAAATACCGGCCCTGCCCGCTGCTCAGGCAGTACGTCCAAGCCGGCTGGTTGGGCAAGAAATCGGGACGAGGGTTCTATCAGTACAGCTGAACCCGGCGCGCCTACCTGGGGTTCCAACCGGCCGGGCGGACGGTCAAGGCGCCGGTCAAGCGGGACCGGGGGCGCGGCATCGGACATATCAACACCAACAAAGGACAAGCAATGCCGTTTCATCTAACTGACGAACAAGAACTGGTGCGCACCTCGGTACGCGAGTTTGCCGATGCGGAGATCGCGCCGCTGGCCGCCACCTTGGACCGGGAACACCGGCCGCCGTTGGAGTCCATTCCCAAACTGGCGGATATGGGCATCCTGGGTATGACTATCCCCGAACAATATGGGGGCTCTGTAAGTGACTACCTGAGCTTCATTGTGGCCCTGGAAGAGATTTCGCGGGCCTGTGCCTCCACCGGCGTGATGGTGGAGGTCCACGCCAGCCTGGTGTCCACTTCGATTCTGCACTTCGGTACCGAAGAGCAGCGGCAAAAGTATCTGCCAGACATGGCGGCCGGCAAGAAGATCGGCGCGTTCTGCCTGACCGAACCCGGCGCCGGTTCAGATGCTGGGGCGTTGGCCTCGACCGCGACCAAAGAAGACGGCCACTATGTCATCAACGGGCAGAAGATCTTCATCACCAACGGCAGCTTTGCCGAGGTCTTCATTGTCATGGCCCGCACCTCTGACCAGCCGGGCACCCGGGGAATCAGCGCCTTCCTGGTGGATCGCGGCACGCCCGGCATGCAGATTGGCGAACCTGAGGTGAAGATGGGCATCCGTGGATCTTCAACCACGCCAATTCTGTTTGACCAAGTGCGGATACCTGAATCGGCGCTCCTGGGTGAAGAAGGCCACGGGTTCAAGATCGCCATGAAGGGGTTGGACGGCGGCCGCACCGGCATTGCCGCCCAGGCTTTGGGGATTGCCCAAGGCGCCTTCGATCAAGCCCGGGTCTACGCCATGGAGCGCGTCCAGTTTGGCCAACCGATCGCCAAACTGCAGGCCATCCAGTGGATGATCGCGGACATGTCGGTGGACTTGGAAGCCGGCCGGGCTTTGGTCTACCAAGCGGCGGACCTGGAAGACCGCGGCCAGCCCTTCGCTGATGCCGCCGCCAAGGCCAAGCTGTTCTGCGGCCCGATGGCGACCCGCGTCACCCACGCCGCCATGCAGGTCTTCGGCGGGATTGGCTATACCGACGCCTACCCGGTGGAACGCATGTATCGCGACGCGCGGATCACCGAAATCTACGAAGGAACCAATGAGATTCAGCGCCTGGTGATTGCTCGCAGCCTGCTGCGCTGACCGGGCCAGACCGGGCGGGAAACCAGCTGCTCTGCGGCAGTGGGAGCCGGCCGCGCCAACCCTGGACGGCCGGCGGCCCGGCGCCACAACCAAGCCACACATGTAAGGAGTTCAACATGAAAATCGCAGTTGCCTACAAGTGGGCCGCTGACCCTTCGGAGGCTTCGGTCAGCCCAGATGGGCAGGTCGATTTCTCCCGGGCCAAGCCCAAGATCAGCGAATATGACGCGGTAGCCATCGCCATGGGCCGGGCCTTGGCGGATGCGGCCGGCGCCGAACTGGTGGGGATCTCCGCCGGTGGTTCGGCCGCCGCCACACCCCTGGCGTTGAAGGCCGCACTCTCCCGCGGCCTGGACTCAGCGGTGGTGGTCCAAAGCCCGGATCTGGAATCCGCCGGCACTTTCCAGACCGCCCAGGCCCTGGCCGCCGCCGTCCGCCATCTGGGGGACGTGACTTTGGTGGTCTGCGGTGACAGTTCAATTGACGCCGGCGCTCAGATGGTGCCGGCGGTGCTGGGCGGTCTATTAGGTTGGCCCGCGTTGACCGATGTCGGAGCCGCCCAATTAGCTGCCGCAGACAACCGCTTGACAGCCGAACGGTCCATCGCGGAGGGCATCCAAACCCTGGTGGCAACGCTGCCCATAGTCATCTCCGCCGCGGCCGGGGCCCTGGCGGCACCGGCGCCGGGCATGAAAGACATCCTGGCCGCCGCCAAGAAGCCATCCCAGGTACTCAGCCCAGCCGATCTGAGCCTGGAATTGGCTGCCGCCGCGCCGGTCACCGCCCAGGTGAAGGTTTCCGGGCCGGCCCGCCGCTGCGTCCAGATTGACACCACCGACCCGGCCACCGCTGCCGCCGAGTTGCTGGCCGCTCTGGCCGCAGCCGGCACGCCGATCGGAGGGAGGTCATGATCGGAACGGTATATGTCCTGGTCACAGGCCCAGGTGGAACAGTTTCAGCCAGTCAGCTGGTGGCCGGTGCCCGCAGCTTGGGCCGTCCGGTGACGGCTGTGGCCGTTGGTGCTGAAGACGTGGCCGGTGACGCGGCCTTGGCCGGCGCTGATCGCGTCTGGTGGTTTGGTGACCAAAGTGGCCGCCCCCCGGAAGCTTTCGCGGCCGATGCCGCCAAGGCCGTAGCCGCCGAACCGGGCCTGGTCTTGACCGGCCGGGCGCCGGCGGACCGGGCGATCGCCGGGGCGATCGCTGCCGCTATGACCGCACCGGTTGTGGTCTGCGCCACCGCTGTCGAGGTTGGTGCCGGCTCAAGCGGTTTGGTGACCGGGCCGGCGGCCGGCGGCCTGGTTGAGCAGACTGTTGAATACGCCTCACCAGTGGTCCTGGTTGGCCCAGCTTTGGCACCCGCGGGCGCGGCTGCGGGAGGAGGCGGCGCGGCATCGGCCACCGAGGCTGAGATGCCACCGGGGCCGCTCAGCGAAGCCCACCCCTACCCGGTGGAACAGGCGTCTTTGACGCCGGCCGGCGGCCAGAAGGCCAACTTGGGGGAGGCAGCCGTGGTGGTATCCGCCGGGCGTGGCTTCAAAGCCCAAGAGGACCTGGCTTTGGCCTTGGCCCTGGCTGAGGCTGTGGGCGGGGAGTTGGCCTGCTCCAGACCGTTGGCGGAAGGGCTCGGCTGGATGCCGAAAGACCGCTACGTGGGCATTTCCGGCAATCAGATCGCCCCAGAGGTGTACATCGCGATTGGCATTTCCGGTCAGCTTCAACACCTGGGTGGGGTGCGCGGCGCCAAGACCGTAGTAGCGGTCAACTCTGACGCCTCGGCACCCATCATGACGGCGGCTGACCTGGTGCTGTGCGGAGATCTGTACAACCTGATCCCAGCCATCACGGCGGCCGTCAAATGACCGCTGAACCGGATTTCGACGTCATTGTGATTGGTGGCGGCGTGGCCGGGCTGGTGACCGGCTACCTGCTGGCGGACAAGGGCATCAACACAGTGGTGATTGAACGTGGCGAGGCACCGGGTTCGAAGAACCTGTCCGGCGGGATCATGTACACCCATGCCATCCGCCAAGTCTTCCCAGATTTTGTCGAAGAGGCGCCAATCGAACGGATCATCACCCGCAACCAGCTGTGCTTCTTGAACCCAACCGGTCATTTCGCCATTGACTATGGCGATCAGCGGCTGGCGGACGCCACCACTGCTGTCACGGTGCTCCGAGCCCACCTGGACCAATGGTTGGCGGACCGCTGCGAAGCGGCCGGCGCCATGGTGATGCCTGGCGTCAGAGTCGATTCGCTGATCACAGACCACGGCCAGGTTTGCGGAGTGCGGGCCGGAGATGACGAACTGCGGGCGCGGGTGGTGGTGGCCGCAGATGGCGTCAATTCGTTCATCGCTCGCGATGCCGGGTTGCGGGGCCGCCAACCGACCCATCACCTGGCGGTTGGCATCAAAGCGGTGCTGAAGTTGCCGGCGGCGGAGATTGACGAACGGTTCGGCGTCAGCGGCAACCACGGTGCGGCGCTGGCGATTGTGGGGGACGCCTCGGCCGGCATTGGCGGCGGCGGCTTCTTGTACACCAACCGCGAAACCCTCTCCCTCGGTTTGCTGCTGCGGCTGGATGACCTGGTGGCCAAGGGCGGCGAATCGGCCGCGCTGTTTGAGCGGTTTGCCGCCCACCCGGCGCTGGCCTGTTACCTGGATGGCACCGAACTGCTGGAATACGGCTGCCACCTGGTCAACGAGGGCGGCTTCGAAATGATGGGCAAGCTGGTCCACAACGGGTTGGTGATAGTGGGCGATGCCGCCGGGCTGACCCTCAACACCGGTCTGGTGGTGCGCGGAATGGACTTGGCGGTCGGCTCAGCCATTGCGGCCGCCAAGGGCATTTGCCAAGCCCTGGCGGCTGATGACACCTCTGCCGCCGGCCTGGCCGGATACCAACAGGCCCTCGATGAGTCGTTCGTAGGCCAAGACATGCGAACCTTTGCCCGGGCGCCAAAGTTCTTGGAGACCGAACGCCTCTACCGCGACTACAGCCAGGTGCTGGCTGACATGTTCTTCGACATCTACGCACTGGATGGAACACCCCGCCGGCGGATGATGTCAGTGGGCCGGAAGACTTTGAAGCATTCGCCCGTCGGGTTGCGGCACTTGGCCAAGGACGGGTTGAAGGCGGTGCGAGCAATATGAGTCTGCCAAGTGTGACTGACCGGCTGGCCACCAACCGGTTTGTGCTGGATGAAGAACAGTGCCACATCACCGTCAACCAGGAGGTGGCCCGGGCCACCGGCACCGCTGAACGAATCATTGCCTGCTGCCCGGCCCGCGTCTATTCGTGGGCGGCGGACGGCACTGTGGCTGTGGAGTATGCCGGCTGCTTGGAGTGTGGCACCTGCTTTGCGGTGGCCTCCCCCGGCGCTTTGGAGTGGCACTACCCGCGCGGCGGCTTTGGCATCCAGTTCCGGGAAGGGTGAAGGCCGGCCCGCGGCAAGGATTCGGTTGGACCAACTGTTTAGCAAAGGACCAGTTCTATGAGTTTGATTACCTATGAAGCGGACGGCCAAGTGGCCACGCTGATCATCAACCGGCCGGAGGCGCTCAACGCCCTCAACGCCGACCTGTTGGCGGCCTTGGGCGCTGCCTTGGACCGGGCCGAGGCGAGCGAATGCCGGTGCCTGGTGCTGACCGGTGCCGGCCGGGCCTTCGTGGCCGGGGCCGATCTACCGGCGATGGCCGAATTGACCCCAGCTGAGGCCCGCGAATTCTCCGAGCAGGGCAACGCCTTGTTCCTGCGCCTGCAACGGTCCCCGGTGCCGTCAATCGCGGCGGTCAACGGTTACGCCTTGGGCGGCGGGTTGGAGTTGGCCTTGGCCTGCGACCTGCGGATCGCCTCAGTCAAAGCCAAGTTCGCCTTGCCGGAGGTTTCCTTGGGGGTGATCCCCGGGTTTGGGGGCACCCAGCGGTTGGCCCGGTTGGTGGGACCAGGTTTCGCTGCTGAGATGTTGTTGACCGGTTCCCAGGTCGATGCCGCCAAGGCC
>JAIRTF010000153.1 GCA_031255075.1 Bifidobacteriaceae bacterium
CTGACCAGCCAACACGGTGCCTGGTTGTGGATCGATGAAGTCCAGACCGGCTGCGGCCGCTGCGGCACCTGGATGGCCCACCAGAACGAAGCTCTGGCTGGCGCCGGTGGCGTCCAACCAGACCTGTTGACCTTGGCCAAAGGCTTGGGGGGCGGATTCCCCATCGGCGCCATGGTGGCCATGAACGCCCAGACCGCAGCGCTGCTGGCGCCCGGAGACCACGGCACCACCTTTGGTGGCGGCCCGCTGGCCTGCGCCGCCGCCCTAGCAACCCTCGAAACCATTGAACAAGACGGCCTCATAGAACATGCGGCCCAAGTCGGCGACAACTGGCGGGCTGAACTGGCAGCTGTTCCCGGTGTCAAAGCCACCCGCGGCGCCGGGCAGCTGACCGGCGTAGTGCTGGATCAACCAGTGGCTCCTCAAGTGGTCAAGGCCGCGCTGGCGGCCGGGTTCATCATCAACGCGCCGGCCCCGGATGTGCTGCGCCTGGCCCCGCCGCTGATCTTGACCGAAGCCCAAGCCCGGACATTCACGGCAGCCCTACCAGGGCTGATCACCCAAGCGAAGGAGATGACATGACTGTTCGCCACTTCCTCAAGGACACCTCAATCACCGCCCTGGAACAGGCGGAGATTCTGCAACTGGCCCTAGAAATCAAGCGGAACCGGTTTGCCTACCAGCCGTTGACCGGACCCAAGGGCGTGGCAGTCATGACAGACAAACCCACGCTGCGAACCCAGGTTTCATTCTGTGTTGGAGTGGCAGAACTGGGCGGCTACCCAATGATGGTGGACGGCAAACTGGCCGGAGTGGGCCAACGCGAATCAATCGCGGACACCGCCCGGGTGCTGGGCCGTCAGACCGCGGCCATTGTCTGGCGGACCTTCGGTCAGGACCGGTTGGAAGAGATGGCGGCCTACGCCGGAGTCCCGGTTATCAACGCCCTGACCGATGACTTCCACCCCTGCCAAGTCCTGGCCGACCTGTTGACAGTGGCGGAAGCCCGCGGCGGAATCGACGGTCTACCGGGTGCCAAACTGGCCTACTTCGGGGACGGTGGCAATAATATGGCCCAGTCATACCTGCTGGGCGGGGCGCTGGCCGGGCTCAATGTGGTGATTGCCACGCCGGCCGAATTCCAGCCCAAGCCACACATCTTGGCTGAGGCCCAAGCCGTCGCCGCCACCACCGGCGGCTCGGTTGAGGTGACCGATCAGCCCCAGGCGGCAGCCCGCGGCGCCAACGTCATAGCTACCGACACCTGGGTGTCCATGGGCATGGAGGAAGACGCCGCCGCCCGCCAAAACCCGTTCATCCCCTTCCGGGTGGACAGCCAGTTGATGTCCTTGGCCGCGCCAGATGCGATCTTCATCCACTGCCTGCCGGCCTACCGCGGTAAGGAGATGACCGCAGAGGTGATTGACGGCCCGGCATCGCGCGTGTGGGATGAGGCCGAAAACCGCCTTCATGCCCAAAAGGCGCTGATCATCTGGCTGCTCGCCCAGGCGCAGAGCTCCGCAGTGGCGCCCAGCGCAGCAGCACCGGCCCGCTCCGTCGGGATGGCCGCTGCGCCCGAAGCTGGGTCTCCAGTGGGCTCCGCCGGTGCCGCCATGGTGCCCGATGCCGCGCCCACGGCATCGTCCGCCAACACCGCTGGCACCGCGGACGGCGCCGCCCAACGCGGGAGTGGGCCGGCCTCTAACGGGGAAGCGACCGGATGAACCGTTCAGTCCCCTCAACCAAGGCCGCCCGGCATGCGCTGATCCGGGAGATCATGCGGCGCGCGCCGGTCCATTCGCAGGCCGAACTGGCGGCGGCGCTGGAAGCCGAAGGGCTGGCTGTTACCCAAGCCACGCTATCGCGCGACCTGGTGGAACTGCGGGCTGACAAGGTCCGCCTGGGTGACGGCTCGCGGGTCTACGCGCTGCCGGCAGAGGGTGGCGATCCGTCCCTGGAAGTGGGCGGCAACCAGGAGATGCTGGCGGCGCGGCTGCGCCGGTTGGCAGCTGAGCTGCTGGTCAGCGCCGAAGCAGCCGGCAACACGGTGGTGTTGAGAACGCCACCAGGGGCGGCCCACTTCTTGGCTTCCGCCATTGACCAATCCGTTTTCCCCCAGGTGATGGGGACAATCGCGGGCGATGACACCATAATCATGGTGACCCGCAGTCAATCGGGCGCGCGCGACATGGCCGCCCGCATGGCACATCTAGCAAATGAAGGAGAACACTCATGACGGAGCGAGTGGTTTTGGCCTATTCCGGCGGCCTGGACACCTCTGTAGCCATCGGTTGGATTGGCGAAGCGACCGGGGCCGAAGTGGTGGCTGTGGCGGTGGATGTGGGTCAGGGTGGTGAGAACCTGGAAACCATTCGCGAACGGGCCTTGGCCTGCGGCGCGGTTGAAGCCTACGTGGCGGATGCCCGCGATGAGTTCGCCAACGAATACTGCATGCCGGCGTTGGCCGCCAACGCCCTCTACATGGATCGCTATCCGCTGGTCAGCGCACTGTCCCGGCCGGTGATTGTCAAACACCTGGTGCGGGCGGCCCGGCAGTTCGGCGCTTCGATTGTCTCCCACGGCTGCACCGGCAAGGGCAATGACCAGGTCCGCTTCGAGGTGTCCATCACCTCATTGGCGCCGGACCTCAAGTGCATTGCCCCGGTCCGCGATCTGGCTCTGACCAGGGCCGCCGCCATTGACTACGCCCAGAAGCATTCCCTACCAATTGAGACCACCAAATCCTCGCCATTCTCAATTGACCAGAACGTTTGGGGCCGGGCAGTTGAGACCGGTTTCCTGGAGGACATCTGGAACGGCCCCACCAAGGATGTCTACACCTACACCGATGACCCGACCTTCCCACCGGTCGAAGACGAAGTGCTGATCACCTTTGAACGCGGTGTGCCGATGGCCATTGACGGCGTGGCGGTCAGCCCGCTCCAGGCCATTCAAGAGCTCAACCGCCGGGCCGGCGCCCAAGGGATTGGGCGGATCGACATGGTGGAAGACCGCTTGGTCGGCATCAAGTCCAGGGAAATCTATGAAGCCCCTGGCGCCATGGCTCTGATCGAAGCGCACCGCGACTTAGAAGGCGTCACCGTGGAACGCGAACTGGCCCGGTTCAAGCGGCTGGTCGGCACCCGCTGGTCAGAACTGGTCTATGACGGACAATGGTTCAGCCCACTCAAGCGAGCGCTTGATTCCTTCATCGCGGACACCCAGGAATATGTCTCCGGTGAGATTCGCATGACCATGCATGGTGGCCGCGCCCAGGTGACCGGCCGGCGCTCAGCTGTGTCCTTGTATGACTTCAACTTGGCCACCTATGACGAAGGTGACACCTACGATCAGTCCCAGGCCCGCGGTTTCATCGAAATCTTCGGCATGCAGTCAAAGCTGGCGGCCGCCCGCGATGCCCGCGAAGGCAAAGGCGTGGCCTTCTGACCATCCCTTCAACGCGGCAGCGCCGCGGCGCGGAGGCCCCGGTCTAGCTCAGACTGGTCGGCTTGATGAAGGGGAAGGTCAGGGTTTCGCGGATGGTGGTGCCGGTCAGAGTCATGACTATGCGGTCGACACCTAATCCCAGGCCACCGGTTGGCACCAGCCCAAAGTCCAGGGCCGCCAAGAAGTCCTCATCAATCTCCATGGCTTCTGGGTCGCCGGCAGCGGCCAGCAGCGACTGAGCCGTCAGGCGGCGGCGTTCATCCAACGGATCGGTCAGTTCCGAATAGGCGGTGCCCAGTTCGGCACCGAAGGCCACCAAATCCCAGCGTTCGGCCAAACCAGGGATGGACCGGTGGCGCCGCGTCAACGGCGAGGTCTCCACCGGGAAGTCAATGTAGAAGGTCGGCTCGAAGGTTTGGCCCTCCACCAGCCGGTCATACAGCTCCGAGACCACTTCACCCGCAGACCACTCCTCGCGCCAGGCCACACCGGCCTTGGCGGCCAAGTCCCGTACCTTGTCCAACTCGGTGGTCGGAGTGACCGGTTCTCCCAGCGCCTTGGAGACCGCGTCATGGACTGACACCACCGGCCAGTCCCCTGCCAGGGAAACCTGCCGTCCATCCGGTGCTATTGCCACCGGCTCGCCGTGGACGGCCATGGCCGCCGCGCGGATCAGCCGCTCGGTCAGACGGCGCATGCCTTGATAGTCAGAGAACGCCTGGTAGGCCTCCA
>JAIRTF010000157.1 GCA_031255075.1 Bifidobacteriaceae bacterium
TCGAGATGCTTTTGCCGGTCTGCCAGGGCCGCAAACACCAGCTGTTTGACAGCCCCCATGTTCTTCCCGGCCTGCGCCTTGTCCGGGCCGGGTAGGTCCTTGATGGCGCGGTTCGCGGCGGCTATCTGGCTGGCTTCGCCGGTGGTTTCGCGGCGGACCTGGGCCAGTTCTTCAAGGCTGGTGGCCGCGGCTATGGCGGCGATGGCATGTTCGGCCACGTTGTCCAGCGCTGACTGGTCCAGGGGTGAGACTTGTTCAGGCACGAAGGGAATTGTTCCACATTGCTCAGACACCGTCCCCACCAGCGCCTTCCCCTCCCCACCACCGACCATCCCCAACGCCCCAGCGGCCGATGCCGCGCAGCAGGGGTCCCGTCGCCTGCGGGCTGCCTATCGCGACTGCCCAAGGTGCCGCCTCAACGCCTCGGCAGACAGTGGAGCTTCGAAGGCTAGCGATGCGGCGACATCGACCACTGTGGCGCAAGGGTCTTTCCAGGCGGCGGCGATGGCCACGACTATGGCATGCACCGTTTCCGTGTCTTGCCGAACCAAATCCAAGAGAAACACATCGGGATGCACGGCGCGCACGCCCCGAGCAGCCAACAACTCCGCCGGGAAGTCACTCAGGTTCTTTGTAATGATCACATCGGCGCCCACACCTAGCGCAGCCGCAAGCACATGTTGGTCGCCGGGGTCCGGAAGCTGCACAGAGTCGATGTGTTGTTCATACCCAGTCACAAGAACGTCTCTCAGCGCGGCGTTCATGAGCCGCCGCGTTGAGGGATAGGGCACATTCGCGTCGCAGATCGCGACGGGACGCATCAGGCCAATCCAAGGGCGTGGGCTTCAGCGGACAGCTCGTCTGCGGCCGCCGCCCTGGCGGCGCCATCCCGTTCCATATAGGCCAACAGGGAATCTGTTCTGACACGACGATGGGTTCCCACCATCCGGTAACCGATCTCTCCCGCATCCAGCAGGCCTATGAGAAACGGGCGAGAGACCTGCAGAGTGTCCGCCGCCTGCTGGGTAGTCATTTCAGTGCCGGTGGAGACAAGCGCCACACTGTGCCCTTTGGCCAAGCTAGCCAGGATCTCCTCCAAAGCAGCGGCGGCCACCTGGGGAAGGGCAACGCTGCGCGGATTGCCCGCCACGCTTACTGTCACCGGCCTTCGCGAGTGCAGAGCGGCTCCCAGGCCGTCCAAGGCGGCCGCCGCCGCGCGGACATCGTCAGCTGCGGGGGCCACTACCGGAGTTGGGTTCACCAGTCCCTCCAATCGAAACAATCGCAATATCTGTAATAATTTTACTACGCGTTGGAGCATCTCGGTAGCCGGCGGGTAACCTTTAGGACCGTGCCTCATGGAAGCGAATTGCCGGCTGCCCAGGAACAGTCCACCCATTGGGTGTTGACACTGTCTTGTCCGGATGGGCCAGGGATTGTGCATGCTGTGTCTGGGGCGCTGGCAGCCATTGGCGGGAACATCACCGAGTCCCAGCAGTACGGGGACCCAGGTTCAGGCCGGTTCTTCATGCGGGTTCAGGTGGAAGCCGCGGTCAGCCGGGAGGTACTGGACGCGGTGATGGCGCCCATCGCCGAACGGTTCGACCTGTTCTGGCAGCTGGACCTGGTGGGACGGCCGGTCAGGACCCTGGTGATGGTTTCCAAGGCTGGGCATTGCCTGCTGGATCTGCTCTACAGGCGCCAGCAGGAGCGTCTGCCGGTGGACATTGTGGCGGTGGTGTCCAACCACGAGGATTTGGCCTCGGTGGCCGAGTTCTACGGGGTGCCGTTCCACCACATTCCGGTCACGCCGGACACCAAGGCTCAGGCCGAGGCCCAACTGACGGATCTGATCACCGACCTGGATGTGGAATTGGTGGTGTTGGCCCGGTACATGCAGATCCTGTCGACTGAGCTGTGCGCCTTCTTGGAGGGGCGGGCCATCAACATTCACCATTCGTTCCTGCCGTCTTTCAAAGGCGCCCGGCCGTATGCCCAGGCCCATGCCCGCGGCGTGAAGCTGATCGGCGCCACCGCCCACTACGTGACGGCCGCCTTGGATGAGGGTCCCATCATTGAGCAGGACGTGGAGCGGGTGGATCACGCCACTGACGTGGATGCTTTGGCGGCCCTGGGCCAGGATGTGGAGCGCCGCGCCTTGGCCCGGGCCGTCCGCTGGCACGCCGAACGGCGCGTCTTGCTGAACGGTTCGCGAACCGTCATCTTCCGCTGAGAGGCAGATCTCTCCCCGCCCCACATCTTGGTGGTGGCCGATGCCGCGCAGTCCCCTTTAGCCGCCAACCCGGCCGACGCCCCTAGCAGAAATCTGCGAAAAAGGCTGACAGCTGCCTTCAAGTCTTTTATGATGAGACCATGTCCCCCAAAGGCCCTGGCTCGCCGGCGGCGCTCCGCCGAGCCAATCTGGCGCGCTTGGTCGAAACCCTGACGGAAGCCGGCGGCCATGCCACCCAAGCGGAATTGGCCCGGCGGTCTGGGCTTTCCCCGGCATCGATCACCAACCTGGTGCGCCAACTTCAGGCTGCTGGACGGGTACGGATAGCCGAACAGCTATACCAGGGACGCCGATGCCGCGTCGTCACCCTGGGCGCAGCCGATGGCCTGGTCTTTGGCTTGGACTTGGGGCGGACTCATATGCGGGCCGGCCTGGGGACCTTGGACCATCAATTGGTGATTGATGAATTCCGGCCGATGACCGCCGTCAAGTCCGCTGAAGAGGGACTCAAAGAATGCGCCGACCTGTTTGATCAACTGCTGAAGCGCGCGGGCGCCGAACGGTCTTCAATTCGGGCGGCGGTGGCCGGCGTGCCCGGCCCACTGTCCCTGCGCACGGGTGAGATTGGAGCCGGTGCGGTGTTGCCGGAGTGGACGGGAATCAACCTCCAGGCCGCCTTCAGCCAGGCCCTGGGCTTGCCGGTGACCGTGGAAAACGACGCCAACCTGGGCGCTTTGGGTGAGTTCACCTGGGCCAGCCCCGTCGAAACCGAGGCGCCGCTGGTCTATGTCCGTCTGTCAACCGGAATTGGCTGCGGCATTCTGGTGGGCGGCCGCCAGGTCTTGCGCGGTGCCGCCGGCACCGCCGGTGAACTAGGGCACATCAGTTTGGACGCTTCCGGGCGGTTGTGCCGCTGCGGCAATAGGGGCTGCGTGGAAACCACCGCATCCACACCGGCCCTTTTGGAGAACCTGTCCGCTGCCATGGAACGGCCGGTCACACTGGACGAATGGCTGGCTTTGGCGCTTGAGGGTCACCATGCTTCGCTGCGCCTACTGGAGGATTTCGGACGCAATATTGGGGCCGCCATCGGCAGCTTGGTCAATCTGCTGAGCCCTGCCGCGGTGGTATTGGGGGGACCGGTAACCGAAGCCGGCGAGCTGATGCTGGCGCCGGTAAGGGAAACCATCACGCGGCGGTCCATGCCGGCACCTGGTAGTGCCGTGGAGGTGCGGTTGGCTCGCCACCCGGGGCTAACCGAGTTGCATGGGGCCCTGGCGATGGCGGCGGATAGCGCCGCTTGCCTTCAATAGTTGAACACATCATAACGATTTGGCTTAGTTTTACGTTCACTACTTGCATTCAAGGGTCTTTGGGTCCAGAGTTGACCAGGGAGAGTATGCCTCCCCACTCATCAAGTCCCAGTCAGCAACGACGCGGAAGGAAGACAACTAGATGCGACGCACCCGATACGTAGCCGCCGTAGGCGCGGCTGCTCTACTGCTAGCCGCCACGGCGGCCTGCGGCGCCAAAGATGACGGCAACAAGGCCGAAGTGTTCACCTGGTGGACCACCGGCTCCGAAGCCCTAGGCCTCGAGGCCCTCCAAGGAGTCCTCAAAGACAAGCATCCCGACATCGCTTTCATCAACGGCGGCACCGCCGGTGGTGGCGGCAGCGCCAAAGACGTCCTGGCCTCCAGGCTGGCCGCCAACGATCCACCGGATTCGTTCCAGGCCCACGCCGGCGCGGAAATGCTGGACTACATCAATTCCGGCAAGGTCCAAGACTTGTCCAACCTGTACGAGGAGTTCGGTCTCACCACCGCTTTCCCGGCCGACCTGCTGGACTTGGTCACCAAGGACGGTAAGAAGTACTCCATCCCTTCAAACGTCCACCGGGCCAACGTCATGTGGGCATCCATCCCGGTCCTGACCGAAGTCGGGATTGACTTCAACCAGATCACTTACGCCACGATCTCAGACTTCATCGCTGACCTGGAAAAGATCAAGGCCGCCAACCCGGACATCACACCGCTGACCGTAGCCGGCACCTGGACCCAGGTGCACCTGCTGGAAACCGTGCTGATTGCCGAATTGGGCCCGGAAATGTACAACGGCATCTGGGACGGCTCCACCGACCCGGCCGGCCCCGAAGTTGGCGCGGCCCTCGGCGTGTTCGAAACGCTGATGTCCTACACCAACACTGATTCCGAAGGTGAAGAGTGGGACTTCGCCACCCAGAAGCTGATCGATGGCAAGGGCGCGTTCAACATCATGGGTGACTGGGTACCAGCCCAGTTCGTTGAGCAGAACCAAATCATGGGAACCGACTGGACCTGGGCTCCTGCACCGGGTACCGCCGGGGTCTTTGACTTCCTGGCCGACTCATTCACCCTGCCGGTAGACGCACCGCATCCAGATGGCGCCAAAGCCTGGCTTGACGTGATTGCTTCTGTCGAAGGACAAGCCGCGTTCAACAAGGTCAAGGGATCCATCCCGGCTCGCACCGACGTGAACCTGAGCGACTTCTCCGAATACCAGCAGCAGGCCGCCGCAGCCTATGCCCAAGACACCATTGTTGGTTCCTTGCAGCATGGCGCCGCCGCCTCCATCGCCCAGGGCGATGCCATCAACAAGGCCGTCGCCAAGTTCCGCAGCGGCAACTCCAACCTGAGCGAGTTCCACGCCGAGTTCGCCAAGGCAGTCACGGGCTGACGCCCACTTTCCGTTAGAGACCCAGGCCCGCAGGCACCCATAGGTCTGCGGGCCTGGGCCCCCGCCACAAGCAGCTAGTTGGATGACACCTGTGAGCGAAACCGTTACTTCTGCGCCGCCTCAGGCGGCGCCCAAGCCCACCCCCGCTCCCAAACGTTCCAAGCGCAAGCAATGGATCAAGCGCAACCTGCCACCCATTTTGTTGATCTCGCCCTCGCTGATCTTGGTGGGGGTGTTTGTCTATTGGTTGATCTTCTCCTCGGTAGGCACTTCGCTGACCAACAACCACACCATGCCACAGGTGATGGGGGCCGAAGAGGTCGAATTCGTTGGCCTGGAAAACTACGCCAACCTGCTGCGAGACCCAGACTTCCTCCACTCACTTCGCAACTTGGGCCTGTACACTCTGGTGTTCTTGGTGGGCACCATGTTCTTCGGCTTCCTGTGGGCCTGGATCTTGGAGAAACGCGCCCGCTTTGAAGGCTTCTTCCGGTCCGTTCTGCTGTTCCCCATGGCCGTCTCATCAGTGGCAGCCGGTGTGGTCTGGCGGTGGCTGCTCAGCCCAACCGAAGGCAAGAACTCATCAGGCCTGAACCGGATCTTTGAGTCACTCGGCCTGACGGGTCTGGAAAACTCCTGGGCCCAGGACTCCAAATGGGGCATCCTGGCGGTGACCATCCCAGCTGTCTGGCAGCTGTCCGGCTATGTCATGGCCCTGTTCCTGGCCGGCTTCAGAGGGATTCCCAACGAACTGCGGGAAGCCGCCCGGGTTGACGGAGCCAACGAATGGCAGCTCTACCGCCACGTCTTGTTCCCCCAGCTCAGCCCGGTGGCGCTGTCCGCGGTGATCATCATTGGCCACATGTCGCTGAAGGTGTTCGACCTGATCATGGCGATTGCCGGCAAGGACGCCTACCAAACCATGGTCCCAGCCATCGACGTGTACAACTTCATCTCCGGGCGCCAGGATTACGCCAACGCAGCCGCTGTCGGCGTGATCATGCTGCTGGCCGTCTTGGTGCTGATAGTGCCTTACCTGGTTCACACCGCTAGAGAGGACAAGCGCTGATGGCCGGCCTAGATTCGCAACTGGACCTGCCCAAGGGCGTCTCCACCAAGGTTGTCGGCAAGGGCTTCGATTGGGGCCGGCTGGTCCGCTACGCCCTGCTGATCATGTTCGCAGCGCTGGTGTTGATGCCGGTGTACGTGCTGATAGTGACATCCTTCAAAGGTGTTGGGGACGCCGATCCATCCCGCGCTTGGGCCTTCCCTAAGATTTGGACTCTTGAACCTTGGAAGACCGCCTTTGTCGGCATCGGCGGCATCCCCCCGGTCGGTCCAGCCTTGGGCCGAACCCTGATCATGGTCATCCCGGCCGCCGTCATCTCCTCGATCCTCGGCTCAATGAACGGGTTCGTCCTGTCCCGCTGGCGCTTCCCCTTCGCCAACGTGGTCTTCGCGTTCATCCTGTTCGGCATGTTCATCCCCTACCAAGCGGTGATGGTCCCGCTGTACTCGCTGGTCAACGACCTGAGCGGCATCGTCCCCCGGGGTATCCCGGTGCTGATCATGCTGCACGTGATCTACGGCATCCCGATTACGACGCTAATCTTCCGGAACTACTACCAATCGGTGCCGCAGGAACTGATTGAGGCTTCGCGCGTCGATGGCGGCGGCATGCTCCGGACCTACTTCTCGGTGGTGCTGCCGATTTCCATGCCGAGCTTTGTGGTGGTGCTGATTTGGCAGTTCACCTCGGCTTGGAACGACTTCCTGTTCGCGCGGTTCTTCGGCGGCAACATGCAAACCCAGGCCCCCGTCACAGTGGTGCTGCAGAACATGGCCACTGGCGGCACCACCGGTTCGGTGTGGGGCGCCACCATGGCGGCCACGTTGCTGTCCTGCCTGCCAACGCTGCTGGTCTACATCCTGTTGGGCAAGTACTTTGTCGGCGGTTTGATGTCCGGCTCAGTCAAGGGATAGTTTTCGCTCCCCCTGCTGCCTGGCCGCGACTCGGCGGGACCTCTTGGCCCATCCCGGTGCCAATGGTCGATGCCGCGCCGGTCCCCTGGCGTGGGAGGTCTAGGCGTCTAGGTGGGACTCGCCCAGCCTCGGTGATTGCGTTTGGGCCTGGTCAAAGACAAGATGAGTCGCAAGACGCGTCTCGCAGGCGCCGGCCGGGGTTTGATGTGCCCCCAAGCTGGGTTTGTGTGCGCCCTGATCCATCTAAGGAGCAACCATGAGCTCAGTGCACATCGACGCCAGGCAGTTGCGCTTCAGCGCGGCCGTCTCCTCACTGGTGTTGGTCCTGGCCTTGGTGGCAGGAACCAAATGGGGTTCCATTCCTTTGGCCATCCAAACGCTGGTCTTTGCCGCGGGCACCCTGGCGGGTTTGAGCTACCAGCCTTACTTCTGGCTGTTCGACTGGTTGGTCATGCCGCGTCTGGCCACCCCACCTGTCCCCGAAGATCGCCGGGCCGTCCAGTCCGCCGAGGGCCTTGGCCTGGTCCTGACCTTGGCGGCGGCCTTCGGAATCATCTTCAGCTCACCTGTCCTGTTCTATGTCGCCACTGCCATAGCCCTAGTCGCTTCCTTGGCCGCAGCCATCATTGGCCTATGCGCCGGCTGCGAACTGTACCGCTGGATCACCCGCCTCCGCGAAGCCCGCCAACCCACCGCCTAACCGCACCCAACCACCAACAAACCACCGTATGGAACCGTGGGCCTGATGTGCGATGCTGACACCATTAGGGTGTACTGAGTGAAAGACCGTATCGGGAGGCTGGTCGCCGTCGCGGTGGCCAGCCTCTCCGTGGCTGTTGCTGGGTGCGAAGCAGACGAGGCTGACCAAGGCGACTTGGGGCCGCCGACGGTCGCTCCTACCTTGCCGCCCGGGGGATTCCGAGCCGAGTCGTTCACGCTGATTGGGGGCGGAACGCCGTTCAGCGAATACTCTCCCTATCTCGACGGACCCCCGCCTGGACCGGAAGACGAGGCGTACGAACGCGAATCAAGAGCAGCGTACGCGCAACGCGAGGAGTTCCTCGCCGAGTGCATGGGAAAGGCAGGATTCGAGTACTACGCGGCGGATTACCCCACCTCAGACTTGCCTCAGGTGAAGTACTCGTTCGACCAGGACCGCATGGTTGTCCCGTACCTGCCGCCAGCGCGTCAACAAGTGGAGCAGTTCGGCTACGGTGTGCGGGATCCGTTGCCGTACGTGACCATCGAGGACATGATGGCCGATGCGGGCCAATCGGAGGCAAACACTGACTACTTCGAGGCACTTAGCGACGCTGGCCAGCGTGCTTACAATCTGGCGTACTTCGGTTTCGAGGAGTTGAACGAACAAACCGCTCTGCAAGAGCAGAATGGGTGCGCGGCGCAGGCTTACGATGCCGCTCCAGAAATTGTCAACGACAGTCCGGCGGCCAGCTTCAAATGGGACTATGGCAACCTTGCCGCCAGCATGCCGAGGGTTCACAACACCGGCGTGTTTCAAGACACGCGCGTATCCACATTGGCCGCCGAGTGGAACTCTTGCATGGCTGCCAGCGGCATCGATCTATCTGGAGAGACGGACACCGAGTGGAACCCCTATCCGAATGCCCTCTCAGCTTGGTACCTGGCAATGCGAACCGGCGCCGACGGGACCATCGGGCCTGGTGGCGGCGGAATGTTCATGGATTCGACGGCGCCACTCGACCAGCGATCACTTATTGGCTCGCCCGCTGAGATCCGGATTGCCTTGGCAGACTTCGATTGCCGAGCCGAGACAGATTATGAGTCCCGTTTCTTGGCAGTCCAACTTGAGCTTGAGCAGCAGTTTGTGGACACCCACCGCGGCGAACTCGACAAGATGAAGGCCACCGCTCAAGGCCAAGGCTGAACTGGAGCAAATGCCCCAAGCCGCCCAGTCCATCGGCCTTGCCTAGGGGCCGACTCTTTCGATCAGACCTGGATTGGGGGCCGGGGTCACCACTCGCCGAGCGCTGCCAACATGGCGACCACGGGCGCCGCATCGCCGCCGCAAGCCAGGTACACCGCAGGGCTGCGGTTCCCCAACTCCGCCTGAGGCGCAGCCATGAAACTCGCCAACGATGCCGGTGTCAGACCTGGTGGCACTGCCTCCACCAACGCGTTCAGGCCCGGCAAAAGGTCACCATCTACGATCTGCCAGCGTGGGATGCGCTGCGAGCGGCCAACCTTGAAGGACCACAGGCGACCGGTCGCCAGCAGGTGAGACACCCGGCGGCGGTCCTGGCCCAGGAGCTCCGCCGCCTCGGCCAGGGAATAGGTTTCCATGCCCAAACCAGCTGTCTTCCACGCGGTTTGGCGAAGGCTCTCTGGTCCGGCTGCCTCTGGCTGCTCAGCCAGCGCCCGATCGACAGCCGTGGCCACACCCGGGCCGCCCCGAGCCTTCAGCAAATCCGCCTCGCGCGCTTCCAACCGTGACGCCATTGGGAGATGACCGGGGCGGCCGCTAGGCCAGGGTTAGGCGGTCGGAGATGCGGGCTTTCAGGCCTTCGTCCAGGGCGCCGAGGAATTCCTCGGTGGTCATCCACGGCTGGTCTGGGCCAATCAGCAGGGCCAAGTCCTTGGTCATGTAGCCATCTTCGACGGTCTTGATGATGGTCCG
>JAIRTF010000160.1 GCA_031255075.1 Bifidobacteriaceae bacterium
GAGCGGTTGTCATCTGTGCCGTCGCGGTTGTTCTCACCGTTTTCTTGGTTGTGTTTGTAGTCAAAAGCCACCATGTCACGCAACGTGAAACCGTCATGGGAGGCCACATAGTTGATTGACCCGCGCGGGCCGTGGTTGCCCATCGGGTCAGACCGCGCGAACAGATCAGCACTGCCGGACAGGCGGGTCGCCAAGTCGCGGGCTGAGCTGGGGGTCCGCGCGGCGGACAAGTCTTTGGCGCCCACCAACCAGAAGGTCCGCACATCGTTACGGAAGGCGTCATTCCAAGTAGACACCGGAACCGGGAAACTGCCGGTCTGCCAGCCGCCTGGCCCCAAATCCCACGGTTCGGCGATGTGTTTGCGTTGCCGCAGCACCGGGTCTGTCAGCAGTGAAATCAAGAACGGATGCTCCGAATCGAAACCGCCATAGCCGCGGGCCAAGGCCACCGCCAAGTCATAGCGGAAACCGTCAACCTGATAGTCCTCAGCCCAGTGGCGCAACGAATCCAAAGCCATGGCCACAGTTGGAGTGCGGCGGAAATCCAAGGTGTTTCCGGTGCCGGTCACATCCGCATAGCGGGCCGGAGCCGAACCGTCATGCAAATACCAGGCCAAGTTGTCCAGGCCGCGCCAACAAACCGTTGGCCCACCCAACCCCACCTCACAAGTGTGGTTGTAGACAACATCCAAGATCACTTCGATGCCGGCTTCATGCAGCAGCCGGACCATGCCCTTGACTTCCCGGCGGACCGCCTCCGGCCCGGCTTGGCGGGCGGCCCGCGTGGCATAGGCAGGGTTGGGCGCGAAGAAAGACAGCGTGGAATAGCCCCAATAGTTGGTCAGGCCGCTCTCCGTCAGATGCGGTTCTGACATCGAAGCGTGGATTGGCAACAACTCCAAAGTTGTCACCCCAAGCGACCGCAAATGTCCGATGGTGTTGGGGTGGGCCACCCCGGCATAGGTGCCGCGCAACTCTGGTGGTAGATCGGTGCGCAGCATGGTCAGGCCACGGACGTGGGCCTCCATGATGACTGTCTGGTCCCACGGCACAAAGGGTGGGGTGGTGCCGCCCCAGTCGAATGATTCTTCGGTGACCACCGAATAGGCCATGTACGGGGCCGAGTCGCGTTGGTCTGGTATCCACGGCTGGGTTGACGGCCCCAAATGGGCGTCCGTTTTGTGTGAGAACAGCGCCGGCGACAACATCGGATGTCCGTCCAAAGCCCGCCCATAGGGATCCAGCAGCAACTTGGAAGGGTTGTAGAGGTGGCCTTCAGCCGGCGCCCACGGCCCATAGGCCCGCAATCCATAGCGCTGGCCGGTACCAACGTTGGGTACGTGGGCGTGCCAAACACCGTTGGTTGGGCCAGCCAGAGCGATACGCCGTTCGGTTTGGTTCAAGGTACGGGGGTTGTCAATCAGGCAAAGGTCAATTCCGGAGGCGTGAGCTGCCGGTACCACCACGTCAATGCCGTCGCCACGGCGGCGCACCCCGGGCGAAGCCGTGGCCGGATATCGCAGCGGCTCACCAGCCGAAACGTGACCGATCACCCGTCAAGCTTGCCTCAACGCCGCCCCCAGCGGCTAGACCGCCACCCAGTTTCGCCATTAAGCCGTCCGAAACAGCGGCCACCAGGGCTGGGGCGCGGGTGGCATGATGGCTGGCGGTGAAAACAGACATCTACTTGGATTATGCGGCCAGTGCGCCCATTCGGGCCGCCGCTTTGGAGGCGTACGTCTCGGCGCCGGTGGCGGCCAACCCCAGTTCGGTCCACCGGCCCGGCCGGCAGGCCGCCGCCCAATTGGACCAGGCGCGGATTGACCTGGCCCAAACCGTCGGCGCGGAGCCCGGCGATGTGGTCTTCACCTCCGGCGGCACCGAGGCTGACGCTTTGGCCGTCACCGGCCTTTTTGCTGCCCGCCAAACCGCCGCCGCCAGGCCCTATCTACTTGTGGGCGCCACCGAACATGTGGCCGTTCTGGAGAACGCAGACCGGCTGCCAGGTGCTGAGGTGATCCGCATCCCAGTTGACCGGAACGGATTTGTCGACACGGCCTTCGTGGCCGAGCATTTGGCGGAGCGGGCTCAGCAGACGGCGCTGATCTCAGTCATGGCCGCCAACAACGAAACCGGTGCCATCCAAGACCTGGACCGGATCACCCAACTGGCGGCAGCCGCCGGTGTGCCAGTCCATTCGGATTGGGTGGCGGCGGCCGGCAAACTGTCGCTGAATTTTGCCGCCTCTGGCCTGGCGGCGGTCAGCTTGTCCGCCCACAAGGTCGGTGGCCCCGGTGGGGTAGGCGCGCTGCTGGTCCGGCGGGGGACCGCCCTTGAGCCGCGGCAAGCCGGTGGCGGTCAGGAAGGCGGTCTCAGATCCGGCACCCAAGACCCGCGTGGCGCGGCCGGATTCGCCGCCGCCCTGGTTGAGGCCGCCGCCGAGGACACAGCCGGGTTGGAAACGCTATTGGGCCCGCTTGACGCGCTGGCTGCGGCCCATCCAGCTATCAGGGTTCTGACACCGCCAGCGCATTTGCCTGGGCTGCGGTCGCTGCTGGTGGACCAGGTTCGCGGCGAGAGCTTGGTGTTCTTACTGGATTCGATGGGCATTGCCTGTTCAGCTGGGTCTGCCTGTCATGCCGGTGTGGTGGGACCGTCCCATGTGTTGGAGGCAATGGGATTGGACCGGGCGGCGGCATCGGCCGCGTTGCGGGTATCAATTGGCCACGCGACCACCGCCGCAGACGTCGAAGCCCTGGTCAAAGCCCTGCCAGAAGCGATAACCCGGGCTCAGCGGGTAGCCCAAACCGAAGGCGGACGGCCATGAAGGTAGCGGCCGCGCTGTCCGGTGGCGTTGACAGCGCGGTGGCGGCCGCCCGGCTGGTCAAAGCCGGTCACGAGGTGACGGCCATTCACATGGCCTTGCAGCGCACGCCGGCGTTGCGGCGCCAAGGTTCGCGCGGCTGCTGCTCATTGGAGGACGCCTCTGACGCCCGCCAGGCCGCCCAGAAACTGGGGTTGGACTTCTATGTGTGGGACCTGTCAGACACCTTCACCGACCTGGTGGTGCGGGACTTCATCGACTCCTACGGCGCCGGCCTGACCCCCAACCCGTGTATCCGCTGCAACGAATTCGTCAAATTCCGGGTGTTGTTGGAACGGGCTGAGGCGCTCGGCTTTGACGCGGTAGCCACCGGCCACTATGCCCGCCTAGAGCCGGACGATGCCGGCGGGGCCGGGCTGCGCCGGGCGGTGGACCTGGCCAAGGACCAGTCCTATGTGTTGGCGGCCAGTGGGCGGGCAGCTCTAGCGCGGTGCCTTTTCCCGTTGGGCGATGCTCCGTCCAAGGCCGCCGTGCGCCAAGAGGCAGCCGAACTTGGTTTGGGGGTGGCCCGCAAACGCGATTCCTATGACATTTGCTTCATTCCGGACGGTGACACCCGCGGCTATCTGCGTGAACAACTAGGTGAGCGGCCCGGTCCGATTGTGGATGGCGCCGGCACTCAAGTCGGTGAACACCTCGGTGCCTACCAGTTCACGGTTGGGCAACGCAAAGGGCTGTCTTTGTCCCGCCCGGCGGCAGATGGCCGGCCCCGCTATGTCACCCGGGTCGACACGGCCACCAACGTGGTTCAGGTTGGTCCGGTCGAAGCGCTGGACGCCCCGCAGTTTGGGACCCTTGCGGTCAACTGGCTGGAGTCGGATTTCCAAGCCGAAGTAGATCAACTGGCTGACGTGACGGCTAGTGACGCGACCGGCGGTGCCGCTGACAGCGCCGCTGATGGTGCGGCTGGCGGGGTGCCGGTGGCGGTCCAGGTGCGGGCCCATTCGAAGGCCCTCACAGCCCAGGTCACCAACTCCGGCGACGGGTTCGCAGTCCAACTGGGGGAGCCTTTGCGGGGTTTGGCCCCAGGCCAATCAGCGGTCTTCTACCGGGGAGATCTGGCGGTGGCTCAGGCAGTGGTGGCGCCATTCGAAGGCGCCGGGTCTCGCAGCGCGAAGCTGAACCCCGGCGCGTAGCGCAAAGCCCTGGTCACTCCGGCGGCGGCAGCCGAATAGGCGCCGGCATCAGCGCCGGCCTGCTGGACCGCACCGCGAGCCAGGTCTCTCATGCCGTCCAGTTTGAGGGCGGCGCCGGTGGCGTCCAGATCATCCGGGATCAGCGCGGCCGGCAGGTCAAACCGTCCCGCCAGTAACTCCCAACTGGTCAAAGTAGTGTCCAGCATGCGCACCTGGCCGGCCGCTTCAGTGGCCTCCCGGGACAGCCGGGACAGGTTGGCAGTGACCCGGGCGGTGCCCATCGCCAAGGGCGGCGCCAAAGTGTGCAATCCGCCGGCCAGCGGCACCACCAAACCCAGATCGCGTTGACCCAAGCGGTCGGAGGCAGACAGGGTTTGCAGCACCGCCGTGCACAGCCGGTTGGCTACGTCCAACAGCAGGCACTGGTTGGCGATCAGTTCCCGGGAACGGTCCACACCGAGCTGCAACGCCCGCAGCCGGATGCCTGTTTGTTCCACGGCCGCACCCACCCGGTGGGCGGCGGTCAGGGGCGTGGCCGAGCCGGCCAACGCCTGGGCGGCCTCCATGATTTGGGTGGCCGCCTCATCCATCGGTTCGATTTGATAGATCAGATCGGAAGCAGCTTGGACCAACAACCGGGCTATGTCCCGCAGCTTGGCATGGGCGGCCTGTTGCCGCTCGATCCGCTCCAGGGCGCCGGTGGCGGAGCTCCAAACGCTGGCCAGGGCGGCATCGGTCGGCTCGGTGAGCGGTAGGGGTTCGGTCCCAGGCGGCTCGTTCAGACCGGTCAACAACAACGATTGGTAAACCGGGGAATCCAACGCGCCCAGCCCGTTGGCCAGGAACCGGGCGCCGTGCCCAGCGGCAGATTCCAGGCTGACGCCGTTGGCGATGGCACCTTGTTCAGCGGTTCTGGCGGCGTTGAACAAGGACGGAAGTTGGGCTGGGGGACAGTTCGGGGCGGCCTGTCCGGCCACCCAGACCCGGGCTTCACCGGTGTTGGCGGCCACCGCCAGGTACCACGGATTGGGCTCGGTTTGGCTGGCGAATTTGAGGTAGGTGCCGGTGAAAGCGCCGGTGGCGAGTTCGGTTTGGGTCAGCTTGATGACACCCAACGGGACTGATGAGTCGAACAGCGCTTCGAGTGGGCCGCCCACCAAATGGGCTTCGCCTTGGCCGGTGATTTGTTCGACCTGGTGGTTTACGCCGAGTATTGATCCGGTCAGATCGGTCGCAAAGATGGCTAATGGGGCGGCTGGTTCCATCATGCGAGTCACGACCAAACGTTATCCGATAGATGGCTGGTATGGCAGTACCAGCACTGATTCTGTTCCCAGACCGGATTTGGAAGGTGTCGCGGTAAGGGTCGCACCAAGGCCTCTGACCAGCGCCAGGGCGGTGTCAGGTTGGGCGCCAAGGGACAGCGCTCCGCCGTTTGAACTGCTGGCCCGGTCAGCCACGGTGATTACCAGTTGATTTGGTTCGGT
>JAIRTF010000197.1 GCA_031255075.1 Bifidobacteriaceae bacterium
CAGGACGAGGCGGTGGTTGCAGTTCACGGGCCGCGATCAGTCGGCAAATCAACGCTTCTGCGCCGGTTCGCGGCACGCCGCGGCGTCAGCGTGATTGACCTCGATAACCCCACCGTGCGCGACGCCGCAGCTGCCAGTCCCGCAGCCGCAATCGGCGGACCTCGGCCGGTTTGCATCGACGAGTATCAACGAGTCCCCGACTTGCTGGACGCCATCAAGGCCCGCCTCAATGCCGAAGGAGTTGTGCCGGGGACCGCGGTGCTGACCGGCTCAACCCGGCAGGACGCGCTTCCGCGGGCCGCCCAGTCTTTGACGGGCCGTCTCCACGCTCTTGTGATGCTGCCGCTGTCCCAGGGTGAGATCGCCGGTGTTCAGGAAGACTTTCTGACTGCCCTCCGCGCCGATGCCGCGTCCGCCGTAGCCACGATTCCCACCTCGCAGACCGGTCGCGAAGAGTACGCCGCAAGGCTGTGCGCCGGCGGTCTCCCCTTGGCTTTGGCTCGTCAAGGAGCAGCCAGGAACCGGTGGTTCGACAGCTATGTCAGCGCCTCGGTGGTGCGAGATGCCGCTGCCCTTGCCCAAGTGAGACAGCGGCAGTCGTTGTCCGGCCTACTGGATCTGGTCGCCGGTCGAACGGCGCAGGTGTTCAATGCGACGGCCGCAGCCTCAACTCTGGGAGTGCAGCGCAACACCGTTGAGGCGCATTTGCGCCTTCTGGAGGACCTGTTCTTGGTGGCCAGGCTTCCGGCCTGGGGCAAGACTCTGAACGCCAAGGCCACATCCAGGCCAAAGCTGCATATTGTTGACTCCGGCCTGGCGGCGCGGCTTCAGCGGATCGGGCCGTCCAAACTGGCCACGTTTGACCCGGCGGTTCTGACCGGATTCGGCCATCTTCTGGAAACCTTTGTGGCCGGTGAACTGCGCAAACAGGCTTCATGGCTGGATGAACCGTTGAACACTGGCCATTGGCGCACCAGCAGTGGCGATGAGGTTGACCTGGTGATTGAGTTCGAAGACGGCGCGGTGCTCGCCTTCGAGGTCAAGGCCGCTGAACGGGTCGGCGCGGCTGATTTCCGCGGCCTGCGCCGGCTTCGCGAATTGCTCGGCAAGAGGTTCATCGCTGGCGCTGTGCTCTGTCTGGGCGGCCGCTCTTACACCTATGAAGACCGTCTGCATGTGATGCCGGTTGATCGGATTTGGCAGCCCCATAGCTGACCCGACTCTTGGGCTAGCGCTGCTTTGGTCGGCGCGGGCAGGTGCCTTGGGTGATGGACCGGTTGGTAGTGGCTTGGGTCTGGAAGAATTGGCGGGTGCAAAGGGAAGCTATTGAGACAGGTTTTGTTCGAGTCGCGGCTTGTTCGCTGCCGGTTCGCCTAGCCGACCCGGCCGCCAACGCTGTGGCTTTGGCGGCTCAGGCGCGGTCGGCGGTGGCAGGCGGAGCCCAGCTGGTGGTGTTCCCTGAGCTCTCCCTGGTGGGCTATTCGCTGGATGACCTGTTCATGCAGCAGGCGCTGCTGGATCAAGCCGAGCAGGCCCTACTGGACCTCGCGCAGGCCTGCGCCGATCTGCCGGCCGCAGTCATAGTCGGTGTGCCGTTGCACATCGGCAACCGTCTCTACAATTGCGCGGCGGTGCTGGTAGGCGGGGAGATTTGCGGCGCCGTGCCCAAGTCCTACCTGCCCAACTATCGCGAGTTCTACGAACGCCGCCAGTTCGCCTCGGGCCTGGATTTGGAGGATTGGGTCACCTTGGGCGATCAGTCCTTCCTGGTCTCCCGCCGCCAGGTTTTCTCGGTTGCCATTCCCGGGGCCGATGCCGCGCCGGAACCTTCCGCAGGACCCGCCTCCCCGGTCTCGGCTGGCCTGGCAGACGGCAACTGGGACGCGTTGGCCGCTGAGCCTCAGGTCTTGGGCAGCTTCACTCTTGGGATCGAAATCTGTGAGGACCTGTGGGTGCCGCTGACTCCTGGTGCGGAAGCCGCCCTGGCGGGTGCCGAAATAGTAGTCAACATTTCCGGCAGCCCCATTACTGTTGCCAAAGCTCGCGAGCGCCGGCGCTTATGCGAAGTGCAGTCAGCCAAGCTGCTTTGTGGATATGTGTACGCCGCAGCCGGTCGCGGCGAATCTTCTACTGATTTGAGTTGGGATGGCCAGACTCTGATCTTTGAGCGAGGCGAATTGCTGGCGGAAGGTCCGCGCTTTTCAATGGGCCATGTGACTACCATGGCGGATATTGATACGGCACTGATCCGTCAAGATAGGTTGCGTCAGGGCACATTTGACGATAATCGCCTTGCCTATCGGGAAGTGATTGAACTCTATGGCAAAGACCAATTGGTTCTCCCTGCCGTAGAATCGACCGGCCACAAAGATGGCGATCCGCCGGCTGATGAGGTTGTAGGGGCTTTGGCCGGGGCCGCGGCTGGGGCCGCCCCCGCAGCTGGGGTACCCGCGCCCAGTGCGGAGTCCGCAGATGCCACCACCAACCCGGACCAGGTGGAGCACCTGCTGCGTCCCATTGACCGGTTCCCATTCGTGCCGAATGACAAGGCCCGGTTGGATCAGGACTGCTATGAGGCCTACTCCATCCAAGTTTCGGCTCTCATTCAGCGGCTCGAAGCGATTGGCCAGCCAAAAATTGTACTAGGGGTTTCAGGTGGGCTTGATTCATCGCATGCGCTGATTGTGGCAGCCAAGGCGATGGATCAGTTGAAGCGACCGCGCACGGACATTTTGGCTTACACCATGCCCGGGTTCGCCACCGCGGAACGCACCAAGTTCAACGCCACGGCTCTGGCAACCGCTCTGGGGGTGACGCTCCATGAGTTGGACATCCGGGCCACGGCCCGCCAGTTCCTGACTGACATCCACCACCCGTTCGCCCACGGCGAACCGGTCTATGACATCACGTTTGAGAACGTTCAGGCCGGGTTGCGAACAGACTATTTGTTCCGGTTGGCCAATTTCCATGGCGGTATTGTGTTGGGCACCGGTGATCTTTCCGAGTTGGCGTTGGGTTGGTGTACCTATGGCGTTGGCGACCAAATGTCACATTACAATGTCAACGGCGGTGTGCCCAAAACTCTGATCCAACATTTGATCCGCTGGGTAGTTTCTTCCAAACAGTTTGATGATTCGGTCGGAGAAGTGCTCCAATCGGTTGTGGAGACGGAAATCAGCCCGGAATTGGTGCCGTCCGCTCAGGTTGATTCGTTGCAATCGACCGAGTCAATTGTTGGGCCTTATGCCTTGCAGGATTTTGCTCTCTATTATGTACTCCGGTTTGGGCTGACACCCAAGCAGGTGTTCTTCCGGCTGCGGCAGGCTTGGCAGGATCCTCATCATGGCGAGTGGCCTGATGCGGTCGCTGAGGAGGACCGCCGGGGCTACAGCCCGGCGGAGTTGGCCCACTGGTTGGATGTTTTCATCCGCCGCTTCTTCTCCCAACAGTTCAAGCGTTCGGCTCTGCCGAATGGACCCAAGGTGGTGCGTGGTGGAACCCTTTCGCCCAGGGGCGATTGGCGCCAGCCTTCTGACGCCATGGGCGGCCCGTGGCTGGCGGAGGTCGAAGAGCTGACCGCGCGCTTCCCCATGCCGCCCGCCGCCAAGGCAGATGCTTCGCCGCAACAGGACCACAGTTGACGGCCCCTCTCGCCGGCCCAGCGCCCGGCCAACCTACTCTGCCGTTCGACCCTGAAGAGCCGTTTGCCCTGATCAGACGCGGTTCCGAGCCGCTGGTGGAGGTCCTCCAGGGCCGCATTCAGGATGTGCCCACTACTGCGGATATCCCTCTTGAGGGCCAGGCCGTGCTTTGCGTGGTGCCGTTCCGGCAGATCGCCGAGCGCGGCTTTGAGGTGGTGGATGATGCGGCCCCGCTGCGCTGCCTGATTGTCACCAAACGCACTCAGGTTCCCGTGAAGGAGTTGCTGGCCGCCCTGCCGGGCCAGGCGCCGCATTTCCAGGCCCAAGGCTTCGACATTTCGGATGAGGAATATGCCGGCCAAGTCAAGGCTGTCATCGATCAAGAAATTGGCCAGGGCGAGGGCGCCAACTTTGTGCTGCACAGGTCGTTCAGGGGCACAGTTGAAGGGGCTCCCGCCCAAGCCGCTTTAGCCTGGTGGGCGGCTCTCGGCCGGGGAGAGCAGGGAGCCTACTGGACCTATGCTGTCCACTTGGGTGATCTGACGTTCGCCGGTGCCAGCCCGGAGCGCCATCTGACCATCAAGTCTGGCGTAGTCACCATGAACCCGATTTCCGGCACCTATCGCCATCCGCCAGAAGGCGCGACTGTTGATGGGTTGCTCAGCTTCCTGACGGACGCCAAGGAAGTTGATGAGCTGTTCATGGTGGTTGATGAAGAACTCAAGTTGATGAGCGCCATCTGCCCTTCAGGTGGCCGCGTGATTGGGCCGTATGTCAAGCCCATGTCGCATGTGACCCATACGGAATACCTGCTGGAGGGGCTAGCTGAGTCAGATCCACGCGAGGTGCTGCGCCGCACCATGTTTGCCCCCACCGTCACTGGGTCTCCCATGGAGAATGCCTGCGCGGTGATCGCCCGCCGTGAGGGCCGTCCGCGCGGCTACTACGCCGGGGTGATGGCGCTGTTTGAACCAGGACCGGGCGGCTTGTGGGATTTGGACGCGCCAATTCTGATCCGCACTGCCTACGTTGACCCGGCCGGCCAGGTTTCGGTCCCGGCCGGTGCCACCTTGGTCCGCCACTCGGACCCGGCGGCGGAGGTCGCGGAGACTCGCACCAAGGCGGCGGGTGTCCTGACTGCTATCGGCGCCCTGCCTCCGCTTCCCGCCAACCCCTTGGCGCCCGATGCCGCTCCCTCCTTCCAGCCGACCGTTCAGCCGTCCGCCCAGCCGTCCGCTCAGCCAAGTGACCAGCCAGCCGGTCAACCGGAACCCCAATCCTCGGTATGGGAGGATCCGCAGGTCAAAGCCACTTTGATGTACCGAAATGAGCGTTTGGCGCCGTTCTGGTTGCGCCCCCAAGCCGGCGGCGGCACGCCTTTGGCCGGTATGAATGTGACCATTGTTGACGCCGCTGATCACTTTTCCCAGATGCTGGCCCACCAACTGCGCCGCCTAGGCGCCCAAGCCCGGGTGATCGGCTGGGCGGACTATTCGCCGGGCAGCGAAGACCTGGTCATTCCCGGCCCCGGCCCCGGCGACCCAAGCGGCGCCGAACCTCGGGTTGAGA
>JAIRTF010000216.1 GCA_031255075.1 Bifidobacteriaceae bacterium
ACGTTCCGCACCTCGGTCTGCAAAGTCCACAGCGTGGTGACCAGGAAATGGACCGGGTAAATGAAGAACACGGCGCTGACGCTCACCAGGGCGGCCTTGGCTGGTGTCACGCCCCAGGACACCAGTACGGCGCCGTGAGCTCCCAAGTCGCAGACCAGGGCCATGGCAGTGGTCTCTGCCGCGTGACCGCGTTCACCCAACGCCAAGCGGGCCGCGTAGTTGGACACCGCAGACCGCAAGATGGCGCATCCGGCGGTAAAATAGATCAGCAGACCGGCCACCATCACCAGGAAGATAACCATGAAGGCCGCCGGGCCGGTGAAACCGGCCTGCCAGGCGAACTGTGCGGGAACTGTTACTACGGCCATCGACGCGGCAAAGGCCGCAATCTTGGCGCCTGCCAGGCCTGGATCAACATCCGCCAGGGCCAGCCAAATCCGGTACATCAACACTCCAATTGCTCTGCTTTACGGCCAATTTCCGCCGACACAACAACTCTGGCCGCCCAGCTATTTCCATGGGTCTGCTTGGAGCAGACAGTTTCAGGCCATTGATCGGAGGCTTACCCAAGGCCAGACCAGCAGCGGCGGGCTATGGTGGAGCTACCTAATCAACATGGAAGGCGGAAATGGCGGAGGCACCCCACGCAAGCCCGGCCGGGGAGCCGCCGAGCGGCATCGGCGGGGCCAACACGGCTGACACGCCACCGGCGCTGGACACCGAAGCGATGATGCACCGGCTGTCACAAGACTCCGCCTTTCCCAGTGGCGACCAAGCCGGCTTCTTGGACGCCGGTGTGCGGGACTTCTTCGACGAGTTGTTCCGGGGGAGCGGCCTGACTCGCAGCGGCGTGATCCGGGACGCCAACATCTCCCGCACCTACGGGTACCAAGTGATGGACGGCACGCGGATCGCCAAACGCGACTACTACTTGGCCATTGCCTTCGCCATGCGTCTTGACTTGCGAACTACCCAGCGGATGTTGGCCGTCACCGCCACCGGCGCGCTGCACGCTCTGATCAAACGGGATGCAGCCATCATCTTCGCTTTGAACCACGGTTACGACAACGCCAAGCTGTACTGGTTCTTGACCGAGTTGGGGCTGCCGCCGCTGTACACCGGGGTTGAAGGAGCCTAGCCGGTAGCCGCTCCACCGCCTGCCGCCGGCCAAACTGTGATGTGATCGTTATCTGGAGCTGGCCAGGTCCCCTCTCGGAGGATGGTAGGCTGGCCCAGCTATCTGCGCCGTCATGCCGGAGTGGGTAGCAAGTCCTATCCATCAACAGTCAGACGAGTCCACTCCTATATGTCCACATCTCTACCAGCACCAGTGTCCACACCAAAGGCCCCCGAAGTCGCAATCAACGACATCGGTTCGAGCGAGGACCTGCTGGCCGCAATCGACGGCACCATCAAATACTTCAACGACGGCGACATAGTCGAAGGCACAGTCGTCAAAGTTGACCGAGACGAGGTCCTCCTCGACATCGGCTACAAGACGGAAGGTGTCATTCCTTCCCGTGAACTGTCCATCAAACACGACATCGATCCTGGTGACGTGGTCTCCGTGGGCGACAAAGTTGAGGCCCTGGTCCTCCAGAAGGAAGACAAAGAAGGCCGCCTGATCCTCTCCAAGAAGCGGGCTCAGTATGAGCGCGCCTGGGGCGCCATCGAAAAGGTCAAAGAGGTTGACGGCGTTGTAACCGGCACCGTGATCGAAGTGGTCAAGGGCGGTCTGATCGTAGACATCGGTCTGCGCGGCTTCCTGCCGGCCTCCCTGGTGGAGATGCGGCGCGTGCGTGACCTGCTGCCGTACATCGGCCAGGAGCTTGACGCCAAGATCATTGAGCTGGACAAGGCCCGCAACAATGTGGTGCTGTCCCGCCGGTCGTGGCTGGAACAGACCCAGTCCGAGGTGCGCTCCACCTTCTTGTCCCAACTCAAGAAGGGCCAAGTGCGGACCGGTGTGGTCTCCTCGATTGTCAACTTTGGTGCGTTCGTGGACCTGGGCGGCGTAGACGGCCTGGTGCACGTGTCCGAACTGTCCTGGAAGCACATCGACAACCCGGATGAGGTTGTCAAGGTTGGCCAGGAAGTGACCGTTGAGGAGCTGTCCGTTGAGTTGGACCGGGAGCGGGTTTCGCTTTCGCTCAAGGCCACCCAAGAAGACCCGTGGCAGTTGTTTGCCCGGACTCATGCCATCGGCCAAGTGGTGCCTGGTACGGTCACCAAGCTGGTGCCGTTCGGCGCCTTTGTGTCCGTCGAAGACGGCATCGAGGGCTTGGTCCACATCTCGGAGTTGGCGGTGCGGCACGTTGAGCAACCCGAACAAGTGGTCAAGCCTGGCGAATCTGTGTTCGTCAAGGTGATTGACATTGACCTGGAGCGCCGGCGGATTTCGCTGTCGCTCAAGCAAGCCAACGAGGGCGTGGACCCCGAAGGCGACGATTCGACGTTCGATCCAGCCCTCTACGGCATGGCGACCGAGTACGACGAAGACGGCAACTACCGCTATCCGGAAGGCTTCGACCCAGTCACCCAGGAATGGATGGAAGGCTACGAAGCCCAGCGTCAGGCCTGGGAAGAGGCCTACGCGGACGCTTTGGCCCGCTGGCAAGCTCACAAGACCCAGGTCTTGACAGCCCGCCGGGCGGATCAGGAAGCGGCTGTCGAAGACGGCTCTGCCACCAACTATTCCTCCGCCATTGGCGAGGATGCGGAGGGGACTCTGGCTTCGGACGAAGCGTTGGCCGCCCTGCGGGAGAAGCTGACCGTCAACTAGTCTGCGAACGTGTTACGCGTCGCGCTGACTGGCGGCTTGGCCGCCGGCAAATCTACGGCTTCCGCTTATCTGCGCGAGCTTGGATATCCGGTTGTCAGCGCTGATGTGTTGGCTCGGGAAGCCGTAGCAGTTGGTAGTGACGGGCTGGCCCGGGTGGTCGAAGCGTTTGGGCCAGCAGTTCTGACCGCCTCCGGCGAATTGGACCGGGCGGCCTTGGCAGAGATCGTCTTCAACAGCCCAGCTGAACGGTTGCGCTTGGAAGGCATAATCCATCCGATTGTGCGCACCGAGACACTGCGATTCTTGGAAGCGGCTGAAGCCGCTGGCGCCCCGGCCGCCATAGTTGACGTCCCACTGTTGGTGGAAACCGGTCAGACCAACGAATATGACCTGGTGGTACTGGTCAGCGCACCGGTTGATCTGCGGTTGGTAAGGGCCCGTGAACGTGGCCTGAGCCGAAGCGAAGCCATCAAGCGCATAGCCGCCCAAGCTGACGACCGGGCCCGGCAGGCCGCTGCCCACATTGTCCTGGACGGATCCCGCAGCGTGGCAGAACTGCTACGCCAGATTGACGAAAGCCTCATCCCGATCCTGGAACACGGCGAAAGCTAACCGCCCGGCAGCTGCGGCCGCGCCGAAGGCCGCCGGGTCTTGGTCCAGGTTCCTGCCCATGGTGGACAGGCCCGGGGTTTGGGCCAGCGCCTCCCACAATCCGTCCAACGGCACCTCGATTAGACGATGCCGCTCCGCCAGCGGTGCCGCAGCGGCCACTACCGCTGTTCCGAGTGCTGCCAGATCGCCTTCGAAAAGGGGCACCGCCAAAGCGGCGGGCCTCAACGCCACCGAGCCGTAGGCAGTCAGCGAATGATGCGACAGGCCATGGTGGCGCGGACGGGCATCGGCACCAGAAACCCGCAGGCAGCCGACTGGGCGGCCTCCCAGAATTGAGATCGCGTTGACTCCATCGCCAGCCGCCACTCCGGAGAACCCCCATTTGGTGTCCGTGCCCAGATTGCCGGGCCCCTGGATGCATATGGCGATGTCCGCTTTGGCGACATGCTTGGCGGCCAACAAGGCCGAGTGTAGTGAAACTGCTTCCACGTCGCCGCCATAGGCTTGACCTGCGGTGATGGTGGTGGCGATGGCCCCGGTTGACTTCAATGTGGCGACGGTTTTGGAAAAGGCGATAGGCAGAGCAGCGCCATCTGTC
>JAIRTF010000269.1 GCA_031255075.1 Bifidobacteriaceae bacterium
GCGGGCGGCGGGGTGGCGAATTGGCGGGGGTCAAACCGTGAACCACAACTGGAACACCTCATGGTCTGCAACGTGGCGTCATAGACCACGTTTGACCCGCAGTTGGGGCACTTGTAATCCATCAGCTGGGACACGCCAGACCTCCTCAGGGTGAGATTCCACCCCATTGTGGCAGAGCCGCCAAGTGCGGACCAGTCCGCCGCGCACCGGCAACGGGACTAATGGGTCAGGGCCATGACCGGCCAAGCCACAATGGCCAACCGAATGATCCGCCCGCAGGCAACAATCAAAATGAAATCCAACCGGCGCATCCGCAAAGCGCCGGCCATCACCGCCGTGAACAACAGCGGCGGGAAGCCGACCACCGCTGACAACGCCAAGACGGCGTTGGAACGGGCCCGAGTATTCATGTAGGCAAACAGCCGCTGACCCCAAACCCGCAACCGACCGGGCCGCTTGCCGGATTCAGTTGGGACTACCTGCACCACCTTGTCCGTCTTACTGGTCCGGTCTGACGGCGCGGCCTCCACCGGGGCGGAGGCAGGCTGATCTTGGACAGCTGTGGCCGTCTGCGAACCGGCAGGCAACGTCACGTCTGAACTGCCACCCACCGTTACGGTCACTTCCTGCGGCTCCGGTAGGTCCGTCTCAGCCGGTCGCTCTTCCGCTAGGCGGAGCTTGGACCGGCGCCGGATGCGGCTGCCCAAAGCCCGGCCGGCCCGGGAACTTTCATAGACCACCACTTTTCCGGCGGTCTGCGACAACGCCAGCACCACCACCGCTGTCCAAGCCAACGGCCAATCCAGCTGCCAGGCCGCAGCGCCGGCCGCAATTTCTGAGTTGACCAGCGGAAACAAAGCCGACGTGAAACCAGTCGCGAAAGCACCGCCAATAACGGCCAACCATTCAGTCATGCGGCCTGCACCAACCTGCCTAGGTGTGTGGCGGAAATCCGGGGGAACCGGCCGCGCGGCATCGGCCAAAGTGAACTCCGGGGCAGTCGCATAGCGCATCAGTTTACGGATCCGAAGGCTGCGGCCTGTGGTACTGGCCCTGATAGACCGCGGCGGGTTGGGCTGCCTTGGGGGATACTGGCTGAATGGCGACCAAAGATATATGGGCTGTGGCGCGGCGGGCGGCACAGACCTGGCAAGGCAGCCGGGCCGGACGCACACTGAAACGGTATTCGGCGGCCGGCGGCGGGCTGCTGGCCGGCGGAATTGCCTATTCGGCGCTGTTTTCATTGTCAGCGGTTCTGACCATTGCCTTTACTGTGACCGCCGTGTTGCTCGGTTCCAATCCGACCCTGGCCAATCAAGTTGATCAACAGTTGACGGCTTGGCTGCCGGGTGCGTTGAACACCGGTCACGGCGGGTTGATAACACCTGGGCAGTTGACCCACACCGGCGCGCTGACCATCACCTCAGTGGTGGCGGCCCTGGTGTTGGTGTGGTCCGCCAGTTCGGTGATGGCGGCGCTGAGGACATCAATCCGGACCATGTTCGGGTTGCCGCCAACCAAGCGGGCGGCTTTGATGTCCCGGCTGACGGGGTTGGCGGGCTTCGGCATTTTGGGGGCAGCGCTGCTGGTCAGCGCGGTGGCCTCGCTGGCTGTGGCGGCCGGGGAAGACTGGCTCCGGGACTCGCTCCACTCGGCGGCGCTGGCCGCGGTGATGCGCTGGTTGGCCTATGGGCTGAGTTTGGTGGTTGATGCCGGCGTGGTGGCATTGTTGTTCTGGGCTGTGGCCGGCGCCCGGCCGGCCCGCAAAGACTTGTTGATCGGCAGCTTGGCCGCCGGCTGTGCCATGGGCTTGGCCAAGCACATAGGAGTGCGATTAGTTGCCGGGGCCGCCTCAAACTTGCTGATCGGCGCGGCCGCCACCGTGGCTACCTTGCTGGTTTGGGTCAACCTGATGGCTCGAGTGGTCCTCTATGCTGCCGCCTGGACCGCCGAAACCCCAGGCGCCGCCGCTCCCCGAACGGTCGCCGCCGGCTAGCGGCTGGACCCGCTCGCGGCGCCAGTTTGGCCGTTGCCAGTGCCGCGAAACAGTCAGACCTCCTTTGGAACCGGCGGCGGAAACATCAGCGGAAGGCCCTGGCCGGGATGAGTAGGTGGTTCGCCTGACGACCAGCAGGTAGTTGTCTTCGCCGTGAGTGGCCCGCTCTGTGGGCAGGGTTGAGCGCTGGGCGCTGGCACGCCTCACGGGGGGCCGCAAAGGGCTAGCGTTGGAGGGCAAGGCTAAGCAATGGGGAGGGACTATGACCACCGGCCATCAGATTGCGCAAGACGTTTACAAGGATCCGGGCCTGGATGTGGCCTTCCGGACATTTGCGTTGAAACGCCAAGACCAACCAGCTGAACGGGCTGCCATCGGCGAGTTGACCGACCGGCTGGCCTCAATCCTCAACTCGATGCGCATCCGACTGCCTGAGGCGGAACTCAAATGCGCCTTCGGGTTCAGTTCCCGGGCCTGGGACTATCTGTTCCCCGGCGAACCCAGACCAGCCCAGTTGGAAGACTTCCAAGGGCTGAGCGGCAACGGCTTCGACATGCCCGGCACCCCGGCTGACCTGTTCCTGCACCTGCGGGCCAGCCAGCGGGCCGTCACCTATGAGGTGTTGGACCAGCTGTCGCAGTTCATTGCCCCGGCGGCGACCTCCTTGGACCGGACCAACGGTTTCCGCTACCTGGAAGGGCGAGCCATCATCGGCTTCATTGACGGCACCGAAGCCCCCAACACAACCGATTCGGCCGGCTACGCCATCATTGGCGACGAAGACCCACAGTTCGCCGGCGGGTCCTACGCCTTCGCCCAGAAGTGGATTCACAACATGTCAACCTGGCAAGCCCTCAGCACCGAAGAACAAGAACGGGCCGTGGGCCGCCGCAAGTTCTCCGATGTGGAACTGGAAGATGAAGCCAAAGCCCCCAACGCCCACAACATCGCCTCGAAGATCGAATGGGATGGCGAGGAACAAAAGATTGTCCGCATGAACGTGGCCTACCATGACACCGCCACCGGCGACACCGGCACCTACTTCATCGGCTATTCACGGCGCTGGTTTGTCACCCGGGACATGTTGACCCAGATGCTGGCCAAGAGCGACTACCTGCTGCACTTCAGCCAGATCGTCACCGGGCAGCTATTCTTCATTCCGTCGCGGCCAATGCTGGCCGCCATGTCGGACTAGCGCCGGCCACGCGGCATCGGCCACCAGAGCAACCTGAGGCAACCCTGGGCCACCCAAAAAACCGGCCGGAAACCGACGACGCCCAAAGGTTTCCGGCCGGTCCGGGGGTGCCCAGGGGGTTCTAGCCTTCTTCGGAGGAGCGCCGCTGGTCATCTGCTGGCTCCAGCCAAACAGCCTCACCATCGGTACAGGCCACAGCCCGAGCCAACACAAAATGGGGCACGTAGAAAGAGCCTTTGTCATAGGAGACCATCACCGAATAGGCGCCGCAGGTCAGCGTCATTCCACCTTTGCCCTGCCCCGGCTCGAAACCTTCCAACGCTCCACTTTGAGTGGATTCGGTGTACCCGACCGGGGTTGGCAAGGCAAAGTCTTCGGCCGGGTAATCCGAGGTGTACCAGCGGTACAAAACTGGGCTGTCAACACAGGGCCCGTCGGTGACCGGTTCAGCCGCGTCGTCATAGCACCACGCGGCACCGGCGACATCAACGTCACCTTCAATGCTCTCCAAGTTGATCGTGGTCACAGACGCCAAGTCGTAAGTGAAGGCCAGCCGGGCCGGCAAACCACTGTCAAGGTAAAGCCACAACTCAGCCGAAGTCGCGCCGCCAAGCAGGTAGCCGTGAGGCAGGACCGGAGCCTCAAGCTGCAGCTTCAGAACCTCTTGGCCGTCTTGGTAGTCCATGCCCAGCAGGGTCAGCTCGCCAGCGTTAGCCGGATCGGCGGCCATCACCATCAAGAACTGGACCGCTTCCCAATGTTCCGCCAGTTGGCCCATCCAACCGAGCTCATTGGAATCCATGACGACCGTATCGAAGTGATCGTCCGGGTAGCTGGTGTTGTAGGTCTGCTGGACGTGGTCCCAGGTGGTTACCGCTAGCTCACCGTTTTCCGTCGCGAACAGGTAGTCGGTGGAATCCCCGGCCCACCGCGACCATTCGGCCGCTTCCTGGGAGACCAGCATGTATCCGCCGCCGGCCGGGGCAGTGATTTGCTCACTCCAATCCCAACGGGTTTTTTCAGCTGGAATCTCCGTGGAGACCACCAAGTCTGACCGTTCCATAGCCATCAACGCGCAGGTCAGGCTGGTTTGCACGTCGGCTATGGTCAACTCTTCCGCCGTGGTGCCAGCCGGGTAGCCGCAGTCAGTTTGCAACAGCGGCAGGTCAAGGGCGTCCAAGGCCCCAGAATCCTCCACCGTGATACCTACGTCTCCCCCGTCCGATGCCGCGCCGCCGCCTGGCCAGTCAGGACCGGTCGACGCGCCCGGGTCGGCCGCCAAGGTGACCAGCACGGCGGTGGCCGCCACCGCTGCCACAGCCACCAAACCGGCGGCCACCACCGTGCCACGGCGCCGGCCCAACTGCGACGGGGCCGGCAGTTCCTCAAAGTTCCGCTGAGCATGCTCCCAGGCCGCAGCTTTGTCCAACGAGTCAAAGCTGGGCCGGTGATAGAGGCGATCAAAATGGTCATTCATGGCGTGCTCCCATGGGTACTGGTGCCCGGATGGGCGGGGGTGATGCGGCGGTCTCCAATTCGGTGACCGCCTGATCCAACCGGGCCCGGGCGCGCGTCAACCTCACGCCAGCGGCCTTCGAGGAACAACCCAAAGCCAGCCCCAGCTCGCTTTGGGTCAACGGCCCGGACAGAGCCAGCAACAACACTTCGCGATCAGCGGCCCGCAATTGGGCCAACGCCCGGTAGGCCGCATCGGTGGCCATCACCGATTCAGCCACGTCCGGAACCGATTTGCCGGCTTCAGATCCGAGTCGGGCGACCAGGGCCCCGCTCCGCCGCTGCCCGCGCAACATGTTCGCCACCACTCGGCGGGCAACGCCCAACAACCAAGCGACTTGGGCTTCGGGAATCAACCCCACTTTGCGTAGGGCAATTACGAAGACCTCGCTGACGGCATCGTGCGCGTCAGTGGCTTCCATGCGCAGCCGGCAGTAGCGGTAGACGGTGTCGGCATGCTGCGCGAACATTTGCTCAACCAATTGGTGGTGAGCGTCCGCGCCGGGGTGCGTCACGTGTTCTCCGTTCTGGGCGGGGCTGCCTGGTGCCTTCACTCTAGTAATGTCCGGCAGGCAGGCGATTGCTACCACAGAATGAGATTTGTCTTTCTACCGGGTGCCATCCCGGCTCAAAAGGAGCGTCAGTTGGCGGGCCACGCCTGGTCGCCCTGGTCGGTTGCTCCCTTCCAATCAACCAGTTGAATCACCACGCCGTTGGGATCGCGGACCTGGAATGCGCGTTCACCCCACTCTTCGACGACCAGCGGCATGGTGATCGCCACGCCTTCGTTTTCCAACCGCGGCAATTCGTCTTCAACGTCATCAACAACGAATGCCAGGATCAGCCCTTGGGCGTGCAGATCGCGCTGCTCTGGCGGCAAAGTGGCCAGCCCCTGATTGAGGAAGATCACATTGACGCCGGCGTCTTCACGCGCCAGAGAGGCGAACCCCTCAGCCTGCATTTCGATGCGGAAACCGAAGTGGTCAACCAGGAACTGGGCCGACGCGGCGGCGTCCGGAACGGTCAGAGACAAGGCGGTGCTATTGATGCGCATGAAAACTCCATTCGGAAGCAAAGGTGGGAAGTGGGCGGTCACCCTAGCAGCCCCACTCCCCCACTGTCAACCACCCATTTGAGCCGCCAGAAATGCCGCCGTTGCCACCCAGGCGTCAACCACGGGTAACACCAGGCCCAGATCGACGGTCAAACGTTTCATGGCGAGGCCAGGGGCCAACCGAGGCGTGGTACTTTGGCCCGATGACCATTGGGAGCGCCTCTGGCGCAGGAGATTTCATCGCCGATGTTGTCCGGGCGGACAACGCCAACGGGACCTTCGCCGGCCGCGTTCAGACCCGTTTC